>JAPLFH010000007.1 GCA_026390815.1 Ignavibacteriales bacterium
ACAGATGAAATAATAATGCAGTATATAGAAAATCAAGAATTGGAACGAGAGGATGGAGATTTTAAGATTTCAGAATAAACCTTTAGTCGTCCTTTAGACGAAAACGAAGCTACCGCCTTCGTAGGCGGTAGTAATTCACTTTTATCAATTGAAGACGGATAATTTTATCCAAACTAAAAAGATGATATTGTTGAGGTAGAAATTTATCGGCTGCCAAGGTAATATCATAAAGAAAATTAAAATGAAAAACACAACTACAGAGTGTACTTATGAAAAGAATATTATTATTGATCACTTTATTTAACTGTTATAGTATTACAAACGCACAATGGTTTTGGCAAAATCCATTACCACAAGGTAATTCACTAAACAGTGTAAAATTTATTACATCAACAGTTGGCTGGGTTTTACAATTAAGCGGAACATACAATGTATTAGCTGGTGTATCCTTTACCGACGCAAATAACGGGACGGTAGTTGGTCAATACGGTATAATTCTAAGAACAACAAACGGTGGAACAACCTGGCTTTTGCAACCAAGCGGAACCGCAAACGATTTGAATGGTGTCTCATTTACTGATGTAAATAACGGGACGGCTGTCGGTGATGGCGGTACAATACTCAGAACAACAAATGGTGGAATAACCTGGACTTCACAATTAAGTGATAAAATATATTTATTAAATGGTGTCTTCTTTACCGATGCAAATAATGGGACGGCAGTTGGTTGCCTACAAATCCTTAGAACTACGGACGGCGGAACAACCCTGGGCTGAACAATCAAGTGGAACATCTGACTATTTGACTAGTGTCTCCTTTACCGATGCCAACAATGGGACGGTTGTTGGTTTGGGCGGCATAATCCTCAGAACCACAGATGGAGGAGTAATCTGGAATTTACAATCAAAAAATCCCGGCTTATTTGATGTTTCCTTTACCGATTCAAATAAGGGAACCGCTGTTGGTATGAATGGTACAATTCTCAGAACCACAAACGGTGGTGTTACTTTTATTGGAGATGAAAATGGCAAAGCTAAACCGCAAGAATATATACTTGCACAGAATTATCCGAATCCTTTTAATCCAACAACCAGAATAAAATTTTCAATTCCTCAAATTGGTTTAGTTACGATTAAAGTTTATAATTTACTTGGTAACCTTGTAACAACTTTAGTTAACCAGGATAAACCAGCAGGAAATTATGAAGTTGAATTTAATGGAGCAGGTTTATCAAGCGGTGTGTATTTTTACACTTTACAATCAGGTAGTTTTAGAGAAATAAAGAAATTTATTTTGATTAAGTAAAAAAGCTGGAAGAAAAGAAAAGTATGGATGTATCAGTTATTATAGTTAACTACATTTCGAATGAACTGCTGGAAGATTGCTTAAATTCTTTAATAAAATTTACCAAAGAAATAGAATATGAAATTATAGTTGTTGATAATAATTCTATCGTTGGGAAAGTAGAAGACGTAACTTCAAAATATCCGAATATTATTTTAATAAAGAATCAACTAAACAAAGGCTTTTCAGCAGCAAACAATCAGGGTATTGAAATTGCCAGAGGCAAGTATCTTTTAATCTTGAATAATGATACAATTTTTATTGAGAATACTATCAAGAAAGTTTTTGATTTTGTCACTTCAAAAAATGAAAAGATGATAGTTGGTTGTAAACTTTTAAATCAGGATAAAAGCTGGCAAAATTCATTCTTCGATTTCCCTTCACCTTTTAATTCTTTTACCTCAAACTTTTTTCTTTATAAATTGTTTCCTAAAACAAAGTTCAACAAGTACAACCAATTTAATAACGGTATCTCCGAGATTTCAGAAGTAGATGTTGTTACCGGTGCATTTATGCTTTGTCCAACAGACGCAATTAAAAAATTAAAAGGATTCGATGAACGTTTCTTCTTTTATTCAGAAGAGATCGATTTGTGTTATCGATTCAAAAAAGATTTTGGAAAGGTTTATTATTTTCCTGTGACTTCCTTAATTCATATAGGTGGTGCAACAGTAGATAAAATGCAATGGTTTAAATATAAAAATCAGGCAAAGGTGTATATTCAGTTCTTTCAAAAGCATTATAAGGGAATGAGTTTATTTTTCGCTATCCTTTCTCATTTTATTGGTTTACTCTTAAGAATCCTGCTATCTTTTTTTTCAGGCTTGATAACTTTCCGAAAAAGTCATCTCATAAAATCATATTTTTACTTGCGTCAAATGTTTATTTATCCAAAGAATGTTTTTTAATAATTACTCAATTCCTGGAATACTCAATGAAAAAAATAATGGTTCTCTTTGGTACTCGTCCGGAAGCAATTAAACTGGCTCCGGTAATTAAAGCGCTTAAAAAAGAAAAAGGATTTAAAACTTTAGTCTGTTCAACCGGACAGCATCGCGAAATGCTCCGCCAGGTTTTAGATATTTTTAAAATAAAGATTGATGCCGACCTCGATTTAATGAAACCTAATCAGGATCTATTTGATATTACGGTTTACTCAGTGGCAAGACTGAAGGAAGTTTTGGCAAAGTATAAACCTGATCTTTTAATCGTGCAGGGAGATACTTCCACGGCATTTGTTTCTGCTCTTTCAGCTTTCTATAAAAAAATAAAGATTGGACATGTTGAAGCAGGTTTGCGTAGTTATAATATTTACAGTCCTTATCCGGAAGAAGCAAACAGAAGATTCATTTCAGTTATTACAAATTACCACTGGACGCCAACAATTGATTCCAAGAAATGTTTGTTATCGGAAGGAATTCCACCAAAGGATGTTTATGTTACCGGAAACACTGTTATTGATGCTTTGAATGAAGTAAAAGATTTACTAAGTAAACCGGTTCATTCCAAAAAGATTGAACAATCATTGCAGGAAAATCTTCCTGAAGATTTCTTTAAGAAAAAATTTGTTTTAATTACAATGCACCGGCGTGAAAAATTTGGAGAAGAATTTAATAACTCTCTTGTTGCAATTAAAGAACTTTCAGAAAAACATACTGAATTGAATTTCGTTTATCCTGTTCACTTAAACCCGAATGTAAAAGGTCCGGTTCATTTCATATTATCTAAATCCACGAATATTTATCTTATTCCACCGCAGGATTATCTGAACTTCATCTACTTAATGAGCAAATGTTATTTCATAATGAGTGATTCCGGAGGAGTTCAGGAAGAATGTTTCGTTTTCCGTAAACCAATTATTGTTATGCGTGATGTTACTGAAAGGAATGAAGCAATTAAAGCGGGTTATGCTTTTTTGGTTGGCAGCAATCCAACAAAAATTAAAAGACAATTTGAATCGATAAATAAAAAACTCTCCGATGGTTTCAACTACTTCAGAACTAAAAATCCCTTCGGTGATGGAAAAGCATCTGAAAGGATTGTGAAAATAATAAAGAAGGATTTTGTAGAATAAATCGATATTAGAAACATCTGAAAAATTAATAATTAGTTGAGTGTCATTCCCACGAAAGTGGGAATCTAGAATAAATTCAGTAGATTCCTGCTTTCGCAGGAATGACATATTGAATTTTTCAGAAGTTACTATTAGTAATTCCTTGTTCTTTGTTCAACTTTTCTTTTCTCATTCACAGTGTAATTTATGTGGAGTTACACCTATTATTTCCTTAATTTTGCTATCGAATTTAATGAAGCAACAATTACCTGATGATTTCAAATCGCGATATAATTATTTTTGGAGATGACTGGGGCAGGTTTCCATCAACTATCCAACATATTGGAAAGGTCTTATCAAAAACTAATAGAATTCTATGGATAGGTTCGCTTGGACTAAGAAAACCAGAACTCAAATTAAAAGATTTGAAAAGAGTATTTGAAAAGGTTTCAAATCTATTTGAAAGAAAAAATATTGAATCAGAAAAATTACCAGTCATAGAACTTCATCCGTTTGTACTTCCTTTTCACGATTTTGAGTTTGTTAGAAAGCTGAATAAAAAATTTATTATCAGCTCGATTAGAAAAAAAATTAGTGAGTTGAAATTTCAAAACCCAATTCTGATTACTTCTTCTCCAATTATTGCCGATTTGATTGGTGAATTTAACGAATCATCCGCACATTACTTTTGTCTTGATGATTATACTCTTTTTGATGGAGCATTTAAGTCTCTTTTAATTCTTGAAAAGCAATTGCTTGGAAAAGTCGATAGCTGTTTTTCAATCTCAGACGTTCTTATGAAAAGCAGAATACCTAAATCTGGAAAAAGCTATTTCCTTCCACAAGGTGTGGAGTCCGGGCATTTTACAAGTGCAAGTATTGAAATTCCAAATGAAATAAAAAATTTAAAGAAACCGGTTATAGGATTTTTTGGTTTGCTTGCTCCATGGATTAATATCGATCTGATTTGCAAGTCCGCCTGTAATTATCCTGAGTATACTTTTTTAATAATTGGAAAGCCGGCAACTGATATCTCTCAATTTGATGAAATAAAAAATCTAAAATTTGTAGGAGAAATTCCTTATAAAGAACTTCCAGCGTATGCAAAAGTTTTTGATGTTGGATTAATTCCTTTTAAAGTAAACGAACTTACAATTGCTGCCAATCCAATTAAGCTACTGGAGTATTTATCAATGGGAATTCCAGTTGTATCTACAGACCTTCCGGAAGCAGCAAAGTTTAAAGATTATATTTTTATTGCAAAAGATGACAAGGAATTTATAAATCAGATCCAGACTGCTGTTTTAGATAACCAGCCTATAAGAAATAAAGCAAGAATGATAGAAGCGGAAAAATATTCCTGGCAATCGATTACAGAAAATATTTCTAAAAGTATTTTGGAAATTGAAAAGGCAAAGAAGATTCTGGCAAAAGAGGTGAGATGAATTTTATCTTAGTTACACAATATTATCCACCGGTTATTGGCGGCGGTTCGCAGCGCAGCGTTGGCTTTGTGGAAGAATTATCTAAACTTGGAGTAAAGGTTACAGTAGTTACACCTTTTCCAAGCTACCTTATGAGTAAAGAAGAAATAAAAACTAAATTTAAGCTTTTTGAAAAAACCATTGAAGATGGAATAACAATCTATAGAACTTTTGTATATGCGAACGACAGGGGAAATTTTGTAAAACGAATGCTCTATTATCTTAGCTTTACCTTTTCTTCTACACTCGTTACTCTTTTTCAGATTAAGGAAATGGATTTTATTTTAACAGTATCGCCTCCGCTTTTTACCGGCATATCTGGCATCATCGTAAAAAAATTTAAAAAGGTAAAATTTATTTTTGATATAGGAGACTTATGGCCCGAGTCTGCAATTCAGCTTGGTTTTCTTAAAAATAAAACCGCAATTCAACTTGCGGAAAAATTAGAAAGAGCCATTTACAGAAACAGCGATATAGTTAATGTTGTTACTAAGTACACATTAAATAAACTTCAAAACTTGCATCCTTACATAAAAAAACTTCTATACGTTCCAAATTTTGTAAACAGTGAATCATACAAAAAGCAAAATAAAAACGATGAAATTTTGGTTAAACATAATCTTAATAATAAACTGATTATCGGTTATGCTGGTAACATCGGCAGCGCACAGGGATTAAAAATAATGACTGATGCCGCCCTGCTTACAAAAGAAAATGAAAGGATATTTTATTTAATAATTGGTGATGGAGTAGAAAAAGGATTGCTTGAATCGGAAATAAGTAAAAATAAATTAAAAAATATTTTACTGCTTCCACCGGTTTCAAGGGATGAAATAATAAAATATATTTCAGTATTCGATTTGATGGTAGTGCCATTAGTAAAAAATGATTTGTTTAAAATTACTATTCCTTCAAAATTATATGAAAGTATGGCTGCGGAAATTCCGGTTTTGCTTTGTGTAGATGGCGAAGCAAGAAAAATTGTTGAAGAAACCAATTGCGGTTATTATGTTGAACCTGAAAACGGAAAAATGCTTGCTGATAAAATTATTGAGTTTTCTAAAAGTAATCCTTCCACAAATTTACTTGGTGAAAATGGAAGAAAGCGAGCTGAAGAAGAATTTGACAGGAAAAGAGTAATAGAAATATTTTACAATGAACTTATAAGTGAAAAATAATTTTTAGCAAAATATGCTGTTTGTTCAATAATAATAAAATCGAAAAGAATAAAATCAAATAAAAGAATTGTGAACAAAAAAATTGAAATATTGCTTCTGCTTATTACGGATTTTATTGCAATTGGCTTAACCTGGTTTGCATATTATTATATCAGGGTAGACGCAGGGTTTGTAATTTACACAATCAAACCAGGTTTATTCTTACCGGGCTTGGTAATTTATTTCTATTGGTTCATTATTTTTCTTTTTGTGGGAATGTATCGGACGTGGTTTGCAGCATCACGGTTTGATGAACTTTCCACATTATTCAAAGCATCATTTGTCGGAATCTTTATACTGTTTTTTTTAATTTTTGTTGATGATACTTCATCACCTGATGCCACATCAAAAAGCAGATTCCTGATTTTTATTTACTGGGGATTTTTCCTTTCCTTTGTTGGATTCGGTAGACTTTTCATCCGTAGCTTACAAAGAAATCTTCTAATAAAAGGATTTGGCAGAAAAAACACGTTGATAGTCGGATTCAATCAAAGAGCAAATAATCTTCACGACCAGATTATTCGTTATAGGGCGCTTGGACTTGATATTGTTGGTTACATTGCAACTATTCCTGAAAATATTGAAAAAGAATACCGGGGCGTAAAGGTGTTGGATTCTGTTGAAAATATTGGTGCAGTAAACGAACTTTTTGGGATAAAAGAAGTTATTATTGCATTGGATAAACACCAGGAAGATGTTGTGATGAATGTTATTTCTAAGTGCGATAGTAATGCAGTCGGAATAAAAATTCTTGCCGATCTTTATGAATTAATAAGCGGGCAGGCAAGAACTTCGCACATTTATGGTTTTCCGCTTATTGATATTATGCCAGAGCTGATGCCTGAATGGGAGAAAAAAATCAAGCGATTGATGGATATTACAATTTCATTAATCATTTTAATACTAACTGCACCAATAACTATTTTAACTTTTATCGCTATAAAATTAGATACCAAAGGTCCAATCTTTTATAAACAAAATAGAGCGGGTATGAATGGCAGGGAATTTAACATTATTAAATTCCGTTCCATGAAGCAAGATGCAGAAAAATTATCAGGTCCTGTATGGTCGCAAAAAAATGATCCGCGGATTACAAGAGTTGGAAGAGTTATACGCACTGTAAGAATTGATGAAATCCCGCAAATGATTAATATTCTAAAAGGGGAAATGAGCCTTGTTGGACCACGCCCGGAAAGACCTTTCTTTGTAGAAAAACTTTCGGAAGAAATCCCATTGTACAAAAAGAGATTACGAGTTCGCCCCGGAGTAACTGGCTGGGCGCAGGTAAAACATAAATATGATGAGAGTATTGAAGATGTAAAAACAAAACTTCGGTACGATCTTTTTTATATAGAAAATATGTCGCTTAGAATGGATCTAAAAATTATTTTCCGTACTGTCTTTGTCGTTCTGTTCGGCAAAGGACATTTTGATTAATAAAAGGAGAACTTATGAAAATCCCAATGGTTGACCTTAAAAAACAATATGAAGCAATTAAAGAAGAAATTGATTCATCAATAATGGAAGTGGTTGAATCAACACAATTTATTCTTGGAAAAAAAGTAGGCGAATTTGAAAGCAACTGTGCTGGTTACCTGGATGTGAAATTTGCAATTGCTTGTGCAAGTGGAACAGATGCATTGCAAGTTGCAATGATGGCTCTTGATATAAAAACTGGTGATGAAGTTATTACTACTCCATTTACTTTTGTTGCAACTGCAGAAACTATCGCCATCCTTGGTGCAGTGCCGGTTTATGTTGATATAGATGAAAAGACTTACAATATCGATCCGGAAAAAATTGAAGCTGCAATTACTCCAAAAACGAAAGCAATTATTCCTGTTCACATTTACGGACAATCTGTTGATCTTGATCCGATTTTGGCTATTGCCAGAAAACATAATCTTTATGTTATTGAAGATGCAGCACAGGCATTTGGAACCGAGTATAAAGGAAAAAAAGTTTGTGGATTTGGTGATGTTGCTGCAACAAGTTATTTCCCAAGTAAAAATCTTGGCGCATATGGTGATGCAGGTATGATGTTTACGCAGGATGAAAAGATTGCGGAAAAGTTAAAGATGATTGCACTTCACGGTTCTAAAGAACGTTACATACATGAAATACTTGGTGTAAATTCCCGTATGGATACATTGCAGGCCGCAGTTCTGAATGTTAAATTGAAACATATCGATGAGTGGAACAAAGCCCGAGCAAAGAATGCTGATTTGTACCGGGAAGGATTAAAAAATGCTGATTTAATACTTCCATACGTTGCAGAATTTTCTACACATATTTATCATCAGTTTACAATTAGAGTAAAGGATAGAGACGGCTTACAAAAACATCTTACAGAAAAAGGAATTCCTTCGGCAGTACATTATCCAATTCCTTTACATATGCAGCCGGCTTTTAAGGATGTAAATAGAAAATATAATTTGCCAATAGCTGATAAAATGGCAAAAGAAGTTGTTTCTTTACCAATGTTTCCGGAACTAACAAAGGAACAAATTGTATATATTACTGAAGCAATAATTGAATTTGTTGGGAAGAAATAAGGACCATAATGGAATTATTGTTTTAAAAATGTTTTGTTTAATTAAAGATAAAATGTTCAATTGTTTTTAGCAGGATTATAATTTCACAATTTTATTGTATTAAACTTTTATTTGGTGATAATGAAAGAAAAAGCATTAGTAATTATTCCGACTTTTAACGAACTGGATAACCTTCAGGAACTTTTACCTGATTTGCAAAAACGCCATCCGGATTTAGATATTCTTATTGTTGATGATAATTCGCCAGATGGAACTGCAAATTTTGTAAAGCAGTTGATGACCACGGATCCAAGGATAAAAATACTGGAACGACCTGGTAAAATGGGTTTGGGAACAGCCTATGTTGCTGGATTCAACTATATGCTTCAAAATGGGTACGATTTAGCTTTCCAAATGGATGCTGATTATTCCCATCATCCAAAAGAAATAAAACATCTTTTAAAAGCTATTGAAGAAAATGATTTAGTAATTGGTAGCCGGTATATTAGCGGAGTTAATGTGGTAAACTGGCCAATGAGAAGATTATTATTAAGTTATTTTGCCAATAAATACACAAAATTTGTAACAGGAATTCCGGTTGCTGACGCTACGGGTGGATTCAAATGTTTCAGAAGAAAAGTTCTTGAATCGATTGATTTGAACAGAATAAAATCCAATGGTTATTCGTTCCAGATAGAAATGAATTTCAAATCCTGGAAAGCTGGATATAAAATTAAAGAAGTACCAATAATTTTTGTTGATCGTACAAAGGGCAGCTCCAAAATGTCCAAGAAGATTGTAAGAGAGGCTGTCCTTATGGTTTGGAAGCTAAGACTAAGAAGTATTTTAGGAAAATTATAAAATTAACTTTCCTGTAATTAAAATAAATTATTTCATTTTCTACTTTTTCTATTTTACTAAATCTACACCGTAGCTTATAATTATTAATATGAACAACATTGACCTTTCAATTATAATAGTAAACTACAACGTCAAGGAGTTCCTTCAAAACCTCCTTGGCTCAATACATAAAAGTGCAAAGAATATTGCAACAGAAATTATTGTTGTCGATAATTCATCTGATGATGGAAGTGTAGAATCCATTAAAGAAAAATTTCCTGATGTTAAATTAATTGCCAATAAAGAAAATGTTGGCTTTGGTGTTGCAAACAACCAGGGATTAAA
Organism: Ignavibacteriales bacterium; assembly: GCA_026390815.1. NCBI lineage: Bacteria > Pseudomonadati > Ignavibacteriota > Ignavibacteria > Ignavibacteriales > Ignavibacteriales bacterium. Next base: position 9,818 of record JAPLFH010000007.1, read on the forward strand.
GATTGCCAAAGGAAGATTAATTCTTCTATTAAATCCTGATACAATCGTTCAAGAGGATACATTCCAAAAACTAATAGAATTTTTTAATAATACACCGGATGCCGGTTTGGCTGGATGTAAAATTATAAATTCGGATGGATCACTTCAACTTGCATGCAGAAGAAGCTTCCCCGGTCCGTGGACTTCCTTTTGCAAGGTTACAGGCTTAAGTAAATTATTTCCAAAGAGCAGATTATTTTCTCGGTACAATTTAACATATCTGGATGAAAACAAAACATACGAAGTTGATGCAATATCCGGCGCATTCATGATGTTTCGCCGGGAAGTTTATGAAAAAGTTGGTGGCTTCGATCCGCAATTTTTTATGTATGGTGAAGATTTGGATTTGTGTTACAGAACGCAAAAAGCAGGTTACAAAGTTTATTATGTTCACTCAACACAAATAATTCATTACAAAGGAGAAAGCACTAAGCGTAGCAGTCTTGATGAAACAAAAGTATTTTATGATGCTATGCACTTATTTGTAAAAAAACATTTTTCAACTTCTCTGCTTGTTCAATTTATTTTGGATCTGGCAATAATTCTTCGGCAGGTTGTTGCTTTTATAAATGTGTATAAATTTGTTTTGATAGCAATTATCTTCGATTTTATTTTTTTTGATGTAGCTCTTTTTCTGGCTGATAAATTATATGCATCACCACACTGGCATGGTTTTCCAGATAACACATTGCTTACAGTTTATACACTTCCAGCTTTAATTCAAATAATAATTTCCAGCTTGCTTGGCTCTTACAGAAAAGACTCTTTTTCCGTATTAAGAATTCTTTATTCTATTTTCATCGGATTTTTTATTGTTTCATCAACAACATACTTTTTTAAACAATATGCTTACAGCCGGGCGATTGTAATAATAACTTATTTAATTCTTTTTCTAATTTTTCCTATTTGGAGGATTGTTGTTAAAAGTGTTTTCAAATTTGGATTGAAAGCTGAACTTAGTAAAACCAGAACTCTGGTTGTTGGAACAAACCAGGAATCAATAAATCTTGCATTAAAATTAAAAGCAAGGTTTACCACAATCCATAATATCATTGGATTGATTGGTAAGAGCAGAAAATATCTTGGCAAACAAATAGAAAATTTTGAGGTAGTGGGCAGCTTGGAAAATATTAGAAAGGTAATCCGGGAAAACCAAATTAACGAGGTTATTTTTTCTTCAAGCGATATTACCTACAGCGAAATGCTTGCTGTTGTATCCAAATGCCAGGGCGAAAATGTTGAATTTAAAGTTGCCGGAAACGAACTTGATTTTCTAGTTGGTAAATCATCCATAACAATGTTGGATGATATTCCTCTGTTAAACATTTATTATAATATTTCATCAGTTACTAGTAAGCTGTCAAAATTCTTCTTCGATTTCATTATTGCTTTTCCAATTTTAATTTTGATATTTCCTTTTGTACTTGTCTTACACAAAGTAACAAAGAAAAAAAGCGACTTAATTAATTTTGTTCTAAGCATTCCTTCCATCTTTGCCCGGCAATCAAGTTTAGTAGGACCACAAACCAATAGAGATATAAATCTATATCTTGGCAAAAAAGGTCTTACCGGGCTCTGGTATACAGAAGGATTTGATTCTAAAGATAAAGATGAAGCAGTTAAGCTGGATATTTTTTATGCAAAAAATCAAAACATCTGGCTTGATTTGGAAATCCTTGGCAAGACAATTAGCAAAATGTTAAATAATTGAAAACCCTGTTTAATTAAACAATAATTTTTTAGAGTTAAAATTAACTATGTTAAATTGATGTATTGGTTGTTTTAAATTCCATCAGTAAATTTCAATACAGAACAAATCAAGTAAAAGGATATAAATGCCAAAAACAGTTTTAGATTTTGAAAAACCCATTTTTGAACTTGAATTAAAAATTGCTGAAATGAATCAATATGCTGATCAGGTTGATATTAAAGATGAGATGATTAAATTAGAAAGAAAGGTGCGCAAATTGAAAGAAAATATTTATAGTAATTTAACTCGTTGGCAAAGAGTACAACTTGCCCGACACCCGGAAAGACCTTACACACTTGATTACATCGGTTTAATGACTAAAGATTTTATAGAACTGCACGGGGACAGGTATTTTAAAGATGATAAATCAATTGTTGGAGGATTTGCAAAACTCGACGAATATAAAGTGATGATAATTGGTCATCAAAAGGGAAGAGATACCAAATCCAATGTTTTTAGAAACTTCGGGATGCCAAATCCGGAAGGCTACCGTAAAGCTCTTCGGTTGATGAAACTTGCAGAAAAATTTGGGAAGCCAATCATTACTTTAATTGATACACCCGGCGCATTTCCTGGAATGGAAGCCGAACAACGCGGGCAGGCAGAGGCGATTGCCAGAAATCTTTTTGAAATGAGCCGAATTCGTGTTCCAATTTTAGTCGTTATTATTGGTGAAGGAGCAAGTGGAGGCGCTTTGGGGATTGGTGTCGGTGATAAAATGTTGATGATGGAAAACTGCTGGTATTCTGTAATTAGCCCTGAATCTTGTTCAAGCATCCTTTGGAAAACATGGGACTTTAAAGAACAGGCAGCAGAAGCACTTAAATTAACTGCATTTGATTTACTTCAACAAAAAATTATTGATAGAATAATTCCTGAACCACTTGGTGGTGCCCATACTGATTACCAGAAAAGCGCAGAAACTTTGAAAGCTGTTCTTAAAGAAGAATTAAAAAATCTTGTTAGACTTAAACCTGAAAAATTATTGGACTTAAGATTTGAAAAGTTTTCTAAGATTGGAGTTTGGGAAGAGTAAAATGATTGTAGATTGTAGATTGCAAAAATGAATTTTCAATCTTCATTCTGCACTCTTCATTCTGCACTCTACACTCTTATGGTTCAATTATTAATTGCAAACAGTAATTTAAAAATATGCTAATACACAAAACATCAATTCGCGTACGATATGCAGATACAGATAAAATGCAATTCGTTTATAATGGAAAGTACTTTGAATACTTTGAGGTTGGCAGAACTGAATTACTCAGATCTTGTGGTTTACCTTACAGAGTGATTGAAGATAATGGTTTTCAGTTGCCTGTTCTTGAACAATTTGTACGTTACAAGAATCCCGCGTATTACGATGACTTGCTGGAAGTAGAAGCAAAGGTAATTGAGATGCCGCGACCTAAAATTCATATTGATTACCAAATTAAAAGAAAAGAAACTGGCGAAATTTTAGCTGAAGGTTACACTGAACACGTTTTTATAAAAGTGGATACAAAAAAAGCGGTTCGCCCTCCGCAGTTTTATATTGATGCTATACTTCCTTATATCAGTCAGGATAATAAATGAAACACCAAAAGAAAATTGACAAAATAATTAAAAGTGCATTTAAAGAAGATATTGGAAGTGGCGATATTACAACAATTGCTACCATTTCTAAATCAATTAAAAGTGACGGAAGATTTATTGCTAAAGAAGATGGAATTGTTGCGGGATTGGAAATTGTAAAAAGAGTTTTTGATTTATATGACAAAAAATTAAAGTTTAAAACCTTTTTTCAAAATGGCGATGCGATAAAGAAGGGGGACATTATTGCAATTGTTTCCGGTAGTGCCTCATCAATTTTAACATCTGAAAGAACTGCTTTAAATTTTTTGCAAAGGATGAGTGGAATTGCGTCTTACGCAAATAAATTTTCAGAAATTATTAAACACACAAATGCAAAAGTAATTGATACAAGAAAAACAGTTCCGGGCTTGCGTATTTTGGATAAGCTTGCTGTATCGTATGGCGGCTGCCAAAACCATCGGATTGGTTTATATGACATGTTCCTAATTAAAGATAACCATATTGCTGCGGCTGGATCAATTTTAAATGCGGTACATTCCTGTATTAAGTTGATGAAGAAGAAAAATAAGAAATTCAAAATTGAAGTTGAAACAGAAAACCTTGAAAAGGTTGCGGAAGCATTAGAAGCAAAAGCTGATATAATTATGCTTGATAATTTTGATATTGATAAGATGGCAGAAGCTGTTCAAATGATAAATGGTAAAGCAAAGATAGAAGCCTCCGGAGGTGTAACTCTGGATTCAGTTAAACAAATTGCAGAAACCGGAGTAGATTTTATTTCAGTTGGAGCATTAACTCACAGCGTAAAAGCGCTTGATATATCATTGGAATTAGAAAATAGAAATTAGAAATTAGAAATTAGGAATTAGAAATTAGGAATTAGGAATTAGAAAATAGAAATTAGGAATTAGGAATTAGGAATTAGAATATTCTTCTTTGCATTTTGTCCAATTAAAGCTTGAATTAAGAAATTACTTTATATTGCTGGAACGCTAAGTGGTTAAATAAATGAAAGAAAAGTTTAAAGAACTTACAAAAGATACTGCCATCTATGGAATTAGCACTATTCTTAGCCGATTTCTAAATTTCATTCTTGTTCCTTTCTATACTAATGTTTTTTCTACTGCTGAATTCGGAATTCAAAATACAATTTACTCGTACATCGCTTTCTTTAATATCATTTATTTATATGGCATGGATTCAGCCTTTCTGAAATATGCTTCGATGAAAGAGGAAAGAGATTCTCGTACTGTGTTCTCAACGTCGTTTTTATTTGTTCTTTTAACTTCAGTAATTTTTTCGATTTTAATTGTTTCATTTAAGCCGGCTATTTCTCCATTAATTGATCTTCCTGTAAAACAATCTGGATTACTTAATTATGTTTCTCTAATTCTCTTTTTCGATGCACTAACAATGATTCCATTTGGGCATTTGAGATTAATCAGAAAAGCAAAAAAGTTTGCGCTTATAAGAACAATTAATATAATTATCAATGTTGCTCTTAACCTGATTTTAATTCTGAAATATCACATGGGTATTGAGGCTGTCTTTATAAGTAATTTAGCCGCTTCTATTTTTTCACTTGCCGCGCTTTTGCCGGATATTTTAAGTAACATTTCTTTCAAGCTGAGATTAGATTCCTTAAAAGAATTGTTGAAATTCGGAATTCCATATTTGCCGGCTGGACTTGCTTCAATAGTTATTCAGGTTATTGATAGACCGGTTTTGCAAAAACTAACTAATGAAAGCACCGTTGGAATATATTCAGCCAATTATAAACTGGGAATTTTTATGATGCTTTATGTTTCCATGTTCCAGTTTGCCTGGCAGCCTTTTTTTTTGAACAACGCCAAATTAAAAAATGCAAAAGAAATTTTTGGCAAGGTGCTTACTTATTTTGTACTTGTCGGAAGTATCGTTTTAGTTTTGCTTTCTCTTTTTATTGATGATTTGGTTAAAATACAAATCTTTAACCATCGTTCAATAATTGAATCCGCTTATTGGGGAGGATTAAATATTATTCCTATCATTCTTTTAGCGTATCTGTTCAATGGAATATATGTTAACTTAACAGCAGGAATTTTTATTGAAGGGAAAACTCAATTTATTCCATACATAACCGGTCTTGGTGCATTTATAAATATTGCATTTAACTTTTTGCTTATTCCAGTTATAGGAATTATGGGCGCAGCGCTTGCAACCCTTGCCAGTTATGTGGTGATGGCAATTGGACTTTATTTTGTTGTTCAAAATTTTTATAAAATTGAATATGAATATAAAAAACTGCTGAAAATTTGTATTTCATTAATTCTTACTGGACTTTTATATTACTCGGTGGCAATTAATCATATTTTTTATAAAATGATACTTTTCGTTTTTTTCTTTTTTCTGCTTTATCTTTTTAAAGTTGTAAAAATTAGTGATGTTAAAAGCATGAGAAATTTATTTAGATTTGATTCCAGAAGTGAAAGGGGAAAAAATTTATCAAATACAGAAGATGTAATTAAATAAAATGGAAGAATCAGTAATACTAAAATTCAAACGTCTGTCAAATAAATTTCCGGATATTCCGTTGCCAGCGTATGCAACCAATGGAAGTTCAGGATTAGATATTCGTGCTGCAGTTGATACTGAATTTATAATTCCATCAGGAAAAATTAATTTAATACCAACAGATTTGTCAGTTGAAATTCCATCTGGATACGAATTGCAGGTTAGACCAAGAAGCGGTTTAGCAATAATCAATGGAGTTGGAGTACTTAATTCTCCAGGTACAATTGATTCCGACTACCGTGGTGAAATAAAAATAATTTTGATAAATCTTGGTGACAAAGATTTTCATATTCATCGCGGGGATAGAATTGCACAATTGGTATTAGGCAAAGTTTATATGGCGGAAATTGTTGAGACAAATATTTTAAATGATAGCAAACGCGGAGACGGTGGATTTGGTCACACTGGGAAAACTTAAAGATGGATGATTGATGATGGTTGATGGTTGATGGTTGATGTTGGATGGCTGATGGAATGAGTTTAATTTGAGCTGAAAACTTAATTTGCATTAATATACTAAATAGAAAGTGGTTTTGGGGATGTAGGTATAGAGGTATAAAGGTATATGGTAAAGTTCTCTGCGTATTTTATACTCTATACCAATATACCTTTTTACCAAATATCTCTAAGTATAATTTATTTTTTGCTTTGTAAATGAAAACCAATTTATTTCATATATATATAATTCGGTTAATCCAAATTTATAAGAAAACTTAAAATGCTTGATCAGGAACCTTAATGTCGGACTTTATACATTTACACAATCATACTCATTACAGTCTGCAAGATGCGGCTTGTACAGTTGATAGTTTGGTTCAAGCTGCAAAACGATTTAACATGCCCGCTGTTGCTTTAACTGATCACGGGGTTATGTACGGTGCTACAGAGTTTTTCAGGAAAGCTAAGAAAGAAGGAATTAAACCTATCATCGGGATGGAAGCTTACATTGTAAAAAGCGGGAGCCGATTTGAAAGAAAAGGTGAAGATGTTTCCGGTAAAAAAAGAGCAAAACATTATAATCATCTTATTCTACTTGCCAAAAATAAAACAGGTTATAATAACCTTATGAAGCTTTCTTCATTAGGACATACCGAAGGATTCTACTATCGTCCAAGAATTGATTTGGAGATTTTAGAAAAGTATAAAGAGGGTTTGATTGCAATGTCTGCGTGCGCTGGTGGAATTGTTGCTGTTGATTTGGTAAATGGCAATTACGATAAAGCTGTCCAGACTGCAAAGACGTATCAAGAATTATTTGGTGACGATTTTTATCTGGAAATCCAGAACCACAACATGGATGTTGAGAAAAACATTCTTGAAGGAATGCCAAAAATTTCCAGGGAGTTAGGAATAAAATTGGTGGCAACAAACGACTGCCATTATATTGAAAAAGAACACTCACTTGCTCATAACATTCTACTTCTTCTTGGCGATAAAACCGGTGAAGCAGATTACCACAATCTACGTTATGGAACAGACCAGGTATACTTTAAATCCTCTGAAGAAATGGTTAAACTTTTTAAGAATTTTAAAGGGGCAGTTGAAAATACTCACGAGATAAATGAGAAAATAATTCTTGATTTAACTTTTGAAGGTCATCTATATCCCGAATTCCCAATTCCCGCAGATTCGCCGGCAAAAAGTTTAGATGATTATTTTGAACTTCTTGCAAGAATTGGCTTAGATAAAAAAATTATTAAGATTACTAAAGAAATTGATGACCGGTTTAATTATGAATTGGAAACAATTAAGCAAATGGGATTTTCTGGTTACTTTCTTGTAGTTTCTGATTTTATAAATGCAGCTAAAAATAGAGGGATAGCTGTTGGACCGGGCAGAGGCAGCGCTGCCGGAAGTTTAGTGGCTTTTGCTTTAGGAATAACAAACGTAAATCCTCTTGATTACGATTTACTTTTTGAAAGATTTCTAAATCCTGCCAGGAAGTCTATGCCCGATATTGACGTTGACTTTGCTGATGATAAACGCTCAAAAGTAATTGAATATGTAAAAGAAAAATATGGTGAGAATTCCGTTAGTCAAATTATTACATTCAACAGGTTATCTTCTAAAGCTGTAATAAGAGATGTTGCCCGCGTTTTGAAAATTCCGATTCCAACAGTAAACAAAATAACCAAATTCATTCCATCAAAGTTTGGCAAAGTTTATACTATCGAACAGGCGCTTAAAGAAGTGCCGGAATTAAAGTGGGTAAATGAATCAGACGATCCTATAATTAAAGAACTGATTAAGTATGCAAAAGTGCTGGAAGGAATGAATCGAAATGCTTCCAAACATGCTGCTGGAGTAGTGATTACTCCCGGTGAAGTAAGCGATCATGTTCCTCTATCAACTCCTGGAGGAAGCATTGGAGATATTGTAACCCAGTACAATATGAAAGAGCTTGATACTGTTGGTTTGTTGAAGATGGATTTCCTTGGTTTAAGAACTCTTACAATCATTTGTGATGCAATAGATTTGATAAAGAGAAATCATCATGTAGAAATTGATATCGATAATATTCCCACCAATGATGAAAAAACTTATTCACTCTTTTCCAAAGGTCAAACTACTGCAGTGTTCCAGTTTGAATCTGGACCGATGCGGGAATATTTAAAAAAATTAAAACCTTCCAGTATTCGGGATCTTGCCGCAATGAATGCGCTTTATCGCCCAGGACCAATGGATTTTATTGATGATTTTATTAAACGAAAACAAGGACTTGCAAAAGTAGAATATCTTCACCCGGTTTTAGAACCGATCCTTAAAGAAACATATGGAATTGTTGTTTACCAGGAACAAGTTATTCAAATTGCAAACAGAGTAGCTGGAATGAGTTTGGCTGATGCGGATAATTTACGACGGGCTATGGGTAAAAAAGATTTGCTTGCTATGGCTCAGCAAAAAGAAAAATTTGTTACTGGAGCAAATTCGCAAAATAACATTCCAGCAAAAGTTGCTGGGGAAATTTTTGATACAATAGATAAGTTTGCAAATTATGGATTTAATAAAAGCCACGCCGTTGCATATAGTATTGTTGCATATCAAACTGCTTATTTAAAAGCCCATTATCCAGCAGAATTTTTAGCCGCAAACATGACAAATGAATTTGGAGATACATCAAAAGTTACAACAATTTTGGATGACTGCAGAAAGTTGAAGATAGAAGTTTTACCGCCGGATATTAATATTCCCAACGTATTTTTTAATGCTGATAATGGGAAAATAATTTTTGGAATGTCTGCGATAAAAAATGTTGGCGTAAATGCAGTTGAAGAAATTAAAAGAGCCAGGCAAAAGTTGAATAGAAATTTTACATCCATATTTGATTTTTGCGCAAACGTGGATACGCGTGTTGTTAATAAACGCACTTTGGAAAGTTTTGTTCTTGCTGGTGCATTAGATAAAATGAAAGGTACAAGGTCTCAGAAATATGCAGCTGTTGAGGCAGCTCTCGATTTTGGTTATAAGGTTCAAAATTCATCTCTTGTTGCTCACGAAAGTCTTTTTGGTGGATTGGATTCTGTTGAAGTGGAAATTAAAGAACCAAAACTTCCGGATATTAAATCCTGGAGCAATAACATTGAACTATCTAAAGAAAGGGAAGTACTCGGATTTTATTTGACAAGCCATCCACTAAGTAAGTACGAGCTGGAATATCGATCCTTCGCCACAGTTAAATTAGGTGAACCTGAGCAGCTTGAATCAACCGACTTTGTTAGGGCAATTGGAGTTATCACTAGTTTAAAAACAAAAATAGATCGCTCTGGCAAAATGATGGCTTTCTTTACTCTTGATGATTTCTCAGGTTCATGCGAATGTTTAATGTTTGGTTCTACTTACGAAAAATGCGGTGGTGTAATCAAGGAAGAAGCTACAATTATGGTAATTGGCAAACCGGAATCAAGCGGAGATGCAATTAAACTCCAAATTGAAAATGCAATTCCTCTAAATGAAGTAAGCCAGGAGTTCACCAAAAGTTTTAATATTATATTAGATTCTGAAAAGTATAATAACGAGATTATAATAGAATTGAAAACAATTTTTCAAAAGTATTACGGCACAGTTCCGGTTATAATCCAGGTGAATGCCAATGGAACAAAACCTAGATGCTTTTTTGTTAAAGAATACCGAGTAAATATTAGTGATTCGTTGATGAAAGCTGTAACTGATTTAATTGGAGAAGACAACATTTTGTTATCTTCTTAATTCAGTAATATTTTTCTTCCATTTGAATCATACTTTTGATTTCATTATAATAACAGTTAATAATTATTGAATTAAGAGGGAATTAAATTGGAACATAAAGTAACACATAATAAACCATGGGCATTAATTCTTGGTGCATCAAGCGGATTTGGTGGAGCAACAGCAGTTGAACTTGCTAAACATGGTTACAATATCTTCGGGGTACATCTCGATAGACAAATAACAATGCCAAACGTAACCACCATTATAAAAAAAATTGAAAGATTTGGTGGGCAAGCTATTTTCTTCAATATTAATGCTGCAGATTCTATCAAACGCCAGGAAGTTATAGATGAAATTCAGGAAAGATTTCAGGCTGAAAAAGAGCATTCCAAAATAAAAGTACTTGTTCATTCTTTAGCATTTGGAACTCTTAAACCCTATTTCGGTAAAAATCCGCAAGATGTAATTTCTCAAGCTCAAATGACGATGACTCTTGATGTAATGGCACACAGTTTAGTTTACTGGACTCAGGAATTAGTTTTCCAAAATTTACTTGCAGAAAACGGAAGAATATTTGCATTAACAAGTGCAGGTTCTCAAACAGTTATTTCAAATTACGGTGCGGTATCTGCCGCCAAAGCTGCACTGGAAGCGCATATACGGCAAATTGCTGTTGAGCTTGGATTTATGAAGGTAACCGCAAATGCTATTATGGCTGGTGTTACAGATACACCGGCTGTGCAAAAAATTCCTGGTGCTGATCGAATGCTTGAAGCCGCAAGAATGAAAAATCCGATGGGCAAATTAACTATTCCGGAAGAAGTGGCTAAAGCAATTTTTATGCTTTGCGATGATAATGCCGGATGGATTTCCGGAAATGTTATTGGTGTGGATGGTGGTGAGTATATAGTAAATTACACTGGCGAAAAAATAAGTAAGGGATTCCATAAATAAGTTTTTTTGTTCACAGTCTTCAGAGTAATATCTATTTTAATTTAAAAAGGTTGGTGTAAGCAACTGAAGACTGGAATTTAATTCTTTCAAATGCAATTCTGCATTTTGCTTTCAATTTATTGCGCCAATATTCACCCTCCCAATTTTTTCTTCTTGATTTAAAAACATTTTGTATATTTGGAACGCTTTTGCAATAGAATAATTTTTCTCATCACACACAAAAATAAAAACAGGTGAAAATATATGTTCGAATTCAAATTTACCGAAGAACAAAATATGCTTCGTGAAATGGTTCGCGACTTCGTAAATAAAGAAATAAAACCAATCGCACAAAAAATTGATTCTGAAGAAAAAATACCGAAAGAACTTATAAATAAGTTAGCGGAACTTGGATTACTTGGTGTGGCTTTTCCGGAAGAATACGGAGGCAGCGGTTTTGGTGAAATTGGTTATTGCATTTCTCAGGAAGAAATTGCACGCGGTTGTATGTCCACAGCTACTTTTATTGGCGCTCATCAATCAATTGGTACTAATGCTATTTACCTTGGTGGTTCAGAATATCTTAAAAGGAAATATGTTATTCCTTTAGCAAAAGGAGAAATGATAGCTGCTTTCTGTTTAACCGAAGCACAAGCTGGTTCTGATTCATTCAATCTAAAAACAAAAGCTATTCTTGATGGGAATGAATGGATAATTAACGGCGACAAATTATGGATTACTAACGGCTCAATTGCAGATATAGTTTCTGTGTTTGCAAGAACTCAAAAAGGAATTACTGCCTTTGTAGTTGAAACTAAAACATCTGGATTTAGTGCTGGTCCTGCCGAGAAAAAAATGGGAATCCGTGGCAGTACAACTAACCCAATTACTTTTGATAATGTAAGAGTTCCAAAAGAAAATCTTATTGGTCAGGATGGCAGAGGTTTTATTATAGCTATGAAAACTCTTGATGCCGGAAGATTGGGTCTTGGAGCTGCTTGTTTAGGCGCCGCAAAAGAACTACTTGAATTGTCTACAAGATATGCAAAAGAACGAGAACAATTTGATACTTCCATAAGTAATTTCCAGGCAATTCAATTTTACCTTGCGGAGATGACAGTTCTTATTTATAATATGGAATCTATAGTATATAGAACTGCGGTAGATTATGATTTGAAGAAAAATGTTTCCAGGCAGTCTGCAATTGTTAAATATTTTTGTTCGGAAAGTTTAGATAAAGTTGCCGATTGTGCAGTTCAAATCCATGGTGGAATGGGTTACTCTCGTGAACTTCCAATCGAACGGTATTACCGTGATTCTAGAATTAATAGAATTTTTGAAGGAACAAACGAAATACAAAAAGGAATTATTGCCCGGGACATTCTTAAAAAGAATGGCAAGTGGGATTAGTTAATTTTCTGCTAGCAGTTGGAAATTGATTACAATTCCAAGGTGAAAAACAAAATTTGAATAATAATAGATTTGTGAAAAAGGAGATTTTAAAATATGAAACCGATTCATTTTTCCGATGATAATTTTGAAAAAGAAGTCCTTCAATCCACCCAACTTGTAGTTGTAGATTTTTGGGCTGAGTGGTGTGGTCCTTGCAAAATGATTGCTCCAATCATTGAAGAACTGGCTAATGAATATGATGGTAAGATTAAAGTTGGAAAGCTGGATGTTGATTCTAATCAGCAAACGGCTATTAAATATGGTGTAAGAAGTATTCCAACAATTCTATTTTTAAAAGGTGGAAAAGTTGTTGATTCGATTATTGGTGCAGTCCCAAAATCGCAATTTGTTGCAAAGTTAAATAAGTTAGCCTGAAATATTTATTAGAAAATATTTTGTAAAATGCAAATAAAAAATTTTTCCTTCATTTGGCGATACCCGGAAAATTACTTGACAATACTAAATGTAAATATTATCTTGACCTCAGTTTTAACGGGATTTACGATTTTTATAAGGTTATGAGGACCTTATAGATTTTTGAGTTCAATAAACTTTTAATTTAACAAAATAAGGAGTGTAGATTATGTTGAGAAAAACTACCATTCTCATGCTAGTTCTTGCTTTGCTTCCAATATTAACATTTGCACAGAACAAAGCAATTTTAAAACCCGGGGGCCAAACTATTTATCTTAATTCAAATGAAGATGCCCGGGAAGTTTTTAGTGTTAGTAATTCTAAATATCATAATAAAAGTGTTCTTCCTTTAAGAAATGTTACCGGTATAAATGGCGTAACCGGAACAATTGATACTTTGGACTATAACGGTTTAGGTACTGCTTATACAAGTACTTTCGGTGGTTTTGGACAAGACGTTTTAGTTGGTTGGTTTGTTGCTCCTGCTGATTTAACAATTAAATCAGTTGGATTTGATTGCGGTGACAACCCCGCTGCAGTTAGTGGAGAATTAAAATTATACAAAGTTGGTAATGGCTGGACAGTTTCTAAACTTAAATCAATTACAACTGCTTTAAATTTAGGTTACTGGATTGCAAAAGGAAATGGATTTAATGACATTGCTCCATTTGAAGATGAAGCTACAGAACCTAAAACCTGGGTTGCTCACTCAGCAAATGCATTAACACCATTTGTTGAAGATATTTGGAGTGATGCTGGAACTGGTGCTCCTGTTACTCCTGCAGATGATGCTGATCGTACTACTTATCAATGGGTTGAAATGAACCTTTTAGGTTTTGAACCTGAAATTAAAGGTGGTGAAATTTTTGCAATTATTCTTAAAAATGCCGATCCACAATTTGATTTAAACAGATTTGGTGTTATGGCAAGTACAGAAGTTAAATATGGTTTGTTTAAATATTATGCTAATGGCAGAACTTCTAATGATACTTCAACAGCAGGCTGGTGGAAGAGAGAATATCTGCTTAATATTGCTGCAGCAGTAGACATTACTGGTGATACTCCTCCAACGGTTTCTGGTGTAAAGAATCCAAGAGGAACGTTAGATGTAGGACCGATGGAAATTACTGCTACTTTAACAGATATTAATCCTGGTGGCGGTCCTGCTGGTATTAAAGAAGCTTTTGTTATTTATTCTACTGATAAAGATACTGCAAAAAAAGAAGTTGCAATGGCTGTTAAAAGTGGCAACATTTGGGCTGGTTCAATTCCAGGTCAAGAACCAGCTACTTGGGTATATTTTAAAGTAAAAGCCGCTGATATGAATGACAATGTTACTTTTGGTCCAGATAGACAATATTTTGTGTTTGGTCCAACTGCTGGTGTAAATACATTATTAGTATTTAATGGTTATAGCTATTTAGGTGCTGCTGCAGATCAATACCCACAAAACTATTATTTTGGTATTGATGATTTTGCTGCATATAAAACTTTAGAATTCAAGCATGATATTTGGGCATATGGTCCATTATCAAAAGCTTTAGTAGATAACTATACAAATATTATTGAAATTGCAGCTCCAACAGCTACATACTATACAGATGCTGTTTACCGAGACTGGTTAGCTGCTGATGCACACCACAATTTAATGATCGCTGGTCAGGAATGGCTTGGCGCAAGATACGGTTATGCTGATTCAACTTTTGGAGCCGGATCTTTTGAATATGATATTTTTGGTATTACACATAGTTATAACGATGTTAGCTATGATGGTACTGCAGGTCAAAACCTGCCTTCAAAACTTACAGTTCCGAATCCTGCTTCAATAATTACTGGTCCAATGTTAGCTAAATTCAACTCTATTGTACCAGTTCCGGATTCATTAAACTATGATCCATACTACGAAATTAACACCTCTTATACCAACTGGATAGATGGATTTGATGTAGTTGATGGACAAGCAGTTGATTTACAAGTTGAAACACGCGGTGTTTTAGGTGCACCAAAAGTTGAAACTTTAAACTGCGCAACACATCGTGAATTACCTGCAGGTAACAAAATTGTTTTCTTAGCCTACGATCCTCTATCAGTAAATACTAGACCTAATTATTATTGGTTAGGCTTTAGTGCAACCTCCCCACAAGATCAAGTTCTAACATGGTTTGGTGTTCAGGTTAATGTAGAAAAAATGATTGATAATAAACCAAATAAATTTGCATTATCACAGAACTATCCAAACCCATTTAACCCAGCTACAACAATATCATTTTCAGTTCCAGAAAGAAGCAGCGTTAGTCTTAAGATTTATGATATGTTAGGTAAGGAAGTGCTTACCTTAATCAACGGTGTAAAAGATGCCGGTTCTTATGAATTTAATTTTGATGCTTCAAAGTTAACTTCTGGACTGTATGTCTATACTCTCACCGCTGGTAATTTTACTGCTTCTAAAAAAATGATGTTGTTGAAGTAATCTCGGCTAAATAATTTTAAAGTAGATTGCCTACTCCATAGTGAGTGGGCAATCTTATTTTAGAAAAAAACATGACATTTTAGTAGTCTAATGTTTGAGATTCTAAAGCTAAAATAGTTCATCCTAAAATTATTATGAGGTCAAGAATGTCCTTTAAACTTATAAAAAACTTTGTAATTGTTGGGCTTTTTATCACTCTTGTATATATGAGCGGTTGTATAGAAGAGCCAACAATTGCACCTATAAAAAGACCGTTCTCATCAACGAGGATTGGTAATTTTGCATATAATGCAGAATCAATAAATGTTACTATATACAATCCGGATAATACAACTATTGTTAAAAATGATATAAAGAGAAATACAATTACAGATTATTTTGATCTGCCATCTGGAAAAAGAAGAGTTGTTGTTATAAATGCAGGAAATGGTGATACGCTTATTGTTAAAGAGATTGAATTTTCATCTTATGAAGAAAGTGGTATTTATTTTACGGGTTATTTTTCAAAAAGCAATTTAGAAAACACTTTTGCATTTGTTTCAGATGCGGAAGGTGATACTTATGTAGAAGAAAAACCGGCTGCTGGAAAAACCTGGATTAGATGGATCCATCTAAGCGGTGATTCTAAAATAGAAGCTGGGAAAAAAGTGCTTGTTCATGTTAGGTTAACCAATCCTGGAAGCACAAAGAAAGATTCTGCAACAATGTTTGCCGCAGTTGGATCAATATCATATGCTTATGGTGTATTGGAATTTCCAAACGTGAAAAGCACAGTAAATAAAGTTGTTAAAAAATATCACGATTCACTCGTGGTTACTGGTAAAGTTCATTTTAGTATAGTAAATGCTAATAGCCTTAAAGATACATTAGCTTGGCTTAACACTACCATAGAACCAGGTTATATTTATAATCTCTACATTACTGGTGAACCTAATGATAGTACTACAATGAAGATTTTTGAAAGCAAACAGCTTCCACTTCCAGCTCGACCAAAATGATTAAAGAAAAAATATTCGGGAGATAGATTATGTTAAAAAAGTTTCAATTAATTTTAATATTCACCTTCTTACCTGTTTTTCTTTATGCACAAACTGGTAAGATAGTTGGAAAAGCTACTGACCTACAAACTGGTGATCCTCTTATTGGTGCTAATATAATTGTTGAAGGGACCAGCTTAGGGGCAGCAACCAACGCTAATGGTGAATATGTTATCTTAAACGTACCACCTGGTACATACACCGTTAAAGCACGCTATTTAGGTTATCGCGAGGTTACATATCAAAATATTAAATTGTCTGTTAACTTAACTACAGAAGTAAATTTCGAATTACCCACAGAAGCATACCAAACAGAAACGGTTACAGTAGTTGCGCCAAAACCATTAATAAATAAAAACACAACTAATGCTACCAGCATTGTTAGGCAGGAAGATATTGAAAATATTCCTATTAGAGGTGTTAATAATATTGTTGCTACACAAGCTGGTGTTGTTGAACAAGGTGGTAATCTATATGTTCGCGGCAGCCGATCTGATGCCGTTGCATTTTATGTAGATGGAGTCTTGGTTAATAATCCAGTTTTAGGTGGATCTCGTACACAGGTAATAAACAATGCAATTGAAGAAATTCAATTTCAGGCTGGTGGTTATTCAGCAGAGTTTGGTGGAGCAAATGGTGGTATTGTTAGCACGCAAACCAGAACCGGCGCCGAAAATTATAAATTAAGTTTTGAAGGAATTACCGATCACTTTACAGAAACTGGAAAGAAGTTCCTTGGTACATATTCATATGGTTCTTCTGAGTATGTATTAACAGCTGGTGGTCCAATTATTCCAGGTAGAAAAGATCTAAAATTCTTCCTAGCCGCAAATAATACTTACCAGGGATCGCCTGCTAATTTTTACAAGGGTTTTGATTTTAAGAATGTATATGATCCATCTTTAGCAGCTGGTGGTACAGCTGATACCTTTGATGTTTACTATCCTGACGGTATTAATGCAAGTAGTGAACAAAATACATATCAGGTACAGGGGAATCTTTCCTGGGATCTTAATCCGTTCACAATTCGTTTAAATGGTGGATTTACATATACGGAAGGAAGAAACGGAATTGGGAGACAGGCATACAACAACCATGATAGAGCTGGTCTTAATCAAGGACAAACTATAACTTCAAGTCTAAAATTAACTCATGTTATAAATCCAAATTCATTTTATGATATTATCTTAAATGTATTTGATGATTTTTTTGTCAATATGGATCCCGTTTTCAAACATAATATTGCTGCTTATGGAGATTCAATACAGAATGCATTGTACGGTACTACTCTTAAGCGCGACGGTGCTGATGCTGACCCATATACAGCCTACGGCTTCCAATTTGAAAAAGGGACAATCCCTTACGATTTATACCAAAAACAAAAAACACTGTCATTTGGAGGTAAAGCAAATTTCCTTTATCAGGCCGGGCTGCATCACGAATTAAAATTTGGTGGTGAATACACATATTATACAATCAGAAGATATTCTTTTGCTCCGGAACAGCTTGCTGCAAATGCTAAATCAGTTGCAGATGGAAGTATAAACAGAATTTACGCAAGGCTTGATAATTATGGGTATGATGTTTATGGTAACCAATCCGACGCTGGATTTGATAAAGCCAGACATCCCGTATTTGCCGCAGCTTATTTCCAGGATAAAATTGAATTTCCGGATCTTGTAATTAATGCTGGTTTAAGACTCGATTATATAAACATTGATGCTCAAATTTTTAAAGATCCAACAAATATTGTTTTTACTCCGGATAATCTTATTGATCCAACAAGTTTGAAAGATGTAGATCCATTACTTCAAGTAAGTCCTAGATTGGGATTCTCTTTTCCGGTTACAGAAAGAACAGTGTTCCATGCCCAGTATGGAAAGTTTGTTCAGCAAACAAGGTTAAGAGATGTTTTTCAAGGTATAAACTTAATTGCTGATAATATTAAAGGTGGCTTTGCAATTCAAAATCCGGTTGGATTTGGCTTGCGACCAGAAAGAACTACTTCCTACGAAATTGGATTTAAACAACAGATAGGTGAAGTTTTTGCATTTGATATTACCGGTTTTTACAAAGATATAAAAGATCAGATTCAAATAAGAACTATTTACGGTGCAGCTAATAGCAGCACTCCTGCTTATTATGCATGGGTTAATGGCGATTTTTCTACTGTTAAAGGAATTGAATTCAAATTGGATTTAAGAAGAACCCAAAGAGTATCAGCAACATTTGATTATACATATTCTGATGCCGAAGGTACAGGTTCAAATCCTTCTACTTCGTTCAGAGCTATTTGGCAATCGCCAACTGGTGTTCCTTTCTTCCCTATGCAGATTTCTCCATTAGATTTCAACCAGGCTCATCGAGCATATATAAATGTTGATTATCGGTTTGATACTGACGATGGTCCTGCTGTTTTAGGTAGTAAACCATTGGAGAATTTGGGTGTAAGTATACTAATGTCCTTCAACAGTGGTTTTAACTTTACAAGGTGGGAAGGATATGGAAATTCCCGTGTACCTCTTGAACCTTTAAATGCATCTACTACACCATGGACTTATCAAATAGATGCAAGATTAGATAAAACAATTAAACTTGGACCAGTGGCGTTGAATATTTACATCCTGGTTGCCAATTTACTAAACACTCAAAATGTCGTAGCAGTATTCAATAATACTGGTGATGCTTACGATAACGGATTTTTAAACGATGCACAAGGTAAAGCAATTACAGAGGGATACCGGACTTATGGCGAAGATAAAGCGCAGGAATATTCTCAGCTATATAAAGCTTTAAATTATGCTTCGGGTAATTTTGGTACACCAAGACAGATTAAATTAGGCATAAGACTTAATTATTAAAAACCTGATTTAATTATAAAAATTATATGGAGATTGAAAAATGAATAAAAAAAGATGGATTTATTTTCTGCTATTTATCGTTTTTCTTTGCTCTGCTTCATTAAGCGTTGCAAAAGAAAAAGAAGGTGATAAAGACAAGCGGTTATATAAAACTAATTCCAATGATTATAGTAATTTCATCACCATAAACCAGATATTTATGTGGTGCGAAAACAATGGTGATGGTTCACACGATCCCCGAACAGATGGACAAGGTTTTTATTGGCCAGGTGGTGAGAGCGCAACTCTTGGAGTTGTATTTGAAGATGGCTTGGTTTGGGCAGGAAAAATTGGTCGTGAAGTTAGAATGAATGGTAATACACATCGTCAGGGTTTGCAGGCTGGTAAAATTTTGGAAAATGGGCAAGCTGATGATGTATCTAAAGAAAAATACCGGGTTTATAAAATTAGAAAAACATGGGAAAGTTTTCCTCCGGGAGATTTAAGAAATCAATATCAAAAAGATCTGGAAGAATGGCCAGTTGAAGATGGTGCCCCCTGGGAAGACAAGAATGGTAATGGAAAATATGATGTTGGTGAAGCTCAATTTGTTGGTGATGAAGTTTTGTGGTATGTAGCCAACGATTTAGATCCGACCAGGTCTACCTTTACTTACGGTTCACAACCGATTGGACTAGAACAACAATGTACAATTTTTGGATTCCAACGGACCGGTGATTTAGGAGATATTCTTTTTAAGAAATACAAGATGATCAACAAAGGTCAAAATACTATGTCAAATATGTATTTTGGGATGTGGACTGATACAGATTTAGGTGATGGCAACGATGATTATACCGGCTGTGATACTTTATTAAGTTTGGGTTATACCTACAATGCGACGAACAACGATGCAACATTTGGTGCTGCACCTCCTTCAATGGGATATGACTTTTTCCAGGGACCTATAGTTCCGGGTGAACCGTTAGACAGTGCTAAATTTGATGGAAAATGGAGGAAGAGTTTTAAGAATCTTCCTATGACAGGATTTATAGCTTACATTAATGGCAGCGCACTTTTACCGGATCCTTCGCAAGGACAATATAAAGGTACACTGGAGTTCTATAATTATTTACAAGGGATAATTTGGAATGGTACTCCGTTCATAGATCCAATAACAAATAAAGTAACTACAAAAATTCTTTATGGTGATCCGGTTGCGGGAACCGGTTGGTATGAAGGACCAAAAGGCTGGCCTGGTGGTAGTTTTGCCCCTGGTGATAGAAGACATTTAATGTGTTCCGGTCCTTTTACTATGGCACCGGGCGATACACAAGAAATTGTTGTGGGTTTAGTTATTGCCCGAGGATCGAGCAATTTAAATAGTGTTACTGAATTAAAGAGAAAAGATCTTGCGGCGCAAATTGCGTATGATCTTGATTTTAAATTGACCGATGCCCCTCCTCAGCCAGTTTTACATGGGCTTCCACAGGATGCTGCTATTTCTCTTTGGTGGGAACCAAATGCTGAGAGCTACAAAGCAAAAGATCCTCTATTACCTGATCAAATAAGATTTAATGTAAATGAAAAAGAAATTTTAATTGATGTTACAAACAAAGATTATGTCTTTGAAGGATATAGAGTTTGGCAATATGAAGATATGGCTGGTTCTAATCCCAAATTGTTAGCCATTTACGATATTAAAAATGGAATTAAAGATATTTATAATTATCAATATGATTATTTATTAGTCAATGGTCAGATTAATCCAAAAATTCTAATTCAGGCTCCGAATGATGGCATTAGAAGATTTATAAATCTCAGTACAAATGCTTATACAAATGGTCCATTCTATAATGGAAATCCATATTACTTTGGAGTTACTGCTTATGGCGTTTCTAAATATAGTGATCCGCCATATCTTGAATGTACTCCATCAATTATGGAAGTTCGTCCATCAACCCGTAAGGCTGATTATAATACGCCATATGATGATGGACAATCTGTAATTGCAAATCATACTGCTGGGCACGGGGATGGTAAAATTACTTTTAGGATTGTTGATCCACAGTCTTTAACCGGGGATAATTATAAAGTTGTAATTAAAGGACAGGAAGGCGATACTTTAAATGCATTACGATACGATTTGATAAATGTTACTAAAGGTGATACCTTATTGAAAAACAAGACAGATTTTATAACTGGTTATGTTTCCAGTCAGGATTCGCTTGTGCGTGGAATTAGAACATTAGCTGACACAATTAACAAACCTGTTATTCAGGGATTCCAATTATATGTTCAGAATGTAGGAAAAGATGCAATAAGTGGTGTACCTACCAGATATCGTATAAAAGAAGTAAATGAAATTAAAGGTCCCGGTGGTACAATTCTACAACAACCAGTTCCTGTTTTAAATGAACTTAATTCAACAAGAAAATGGATGATTAAACCCAAGGGCACTTTGAAAAGATTGATTTGGCAAGATAAAAAAGAAAATGAAGGTCTTGGTTATCTCGATTATGAAATCAGGTTTGGTACCCCATCTATGTTCTTTGTTGCTGGTTATAAACCATCATTCAATCCAGCCTTGGCAGATGATAGTGTTGGTACAGGTACAGTTCCATTTGAAATTTGGAATATCGGAAGAGATCCCAATTCTACTGCCGATGATACATTATTAACCATAAAAATTTTGGATTATGACAAAGGAGATTCGACTCGCGCTGTTAAAGATAGAATTTGGACAAAATTATCTTTAGGTGCAAATGATGGTGATTGGGAGGAAATTTATGCTTTAATGACATCTTGGGATCCTCACAATTTGCCAATTAAGTCTGGAAAATCTAAACCAACCGATCATAGATTCGGCGCTTTATCATTCAGTGGTGATGTACCGGAACAAGGGACTGTAATAAGAATTACTTCTTACAAACCATTAACTAATGAAGATGTATATGAAGCTACTTTAGTGGCTCCTAAATTTAATGATTTAAATCTAGCTAAAACCCAATTGGATAAAATTACCGTTTTTCCAAATCCATATTTTGGTGCAAACTCATTAGAAAGAGATAAGTATCAAAGAATTGTTAGATTTACTAATCTTCCCAAAGATGTAACTGTTAGAATATTTTCTTTAGCTGGCATCTTTATACGCAAATTAGAGAAAGGAGATAATAGCCCTTGGATGGATTGGGATTTAAGGAATGCAGATGGATTACCAATAAGCAGTGGTATGTACATTGCATATTTAGATATGCCTGGTGTAGGTACAAAGATACTTAAGATAGCTGTTATTTCAGAAACGCAATATATCGATAGGTTATAAAAGATTAGAGGGAGTTTCTCCCTCTGACTTAAAAATTATTAAAACATTAAGGAGTTTTAAAGATGTTTAAGAAAAATATACTGTTAATAATTATAACTCTGTTGGTATGTATATCTTTAACAGATATCTATGCTGGCGGAGATAGGAGAAATGGAACTGCAGGGGCACAAGAACTCCTGCTTCCTGTAGGAGCCCATGGATTTGCTCTAAGTAGTTCCTATGTAGCAGGATTGGAAGGGATAGAAACTATTTTTTATAATCCTGCTGGTCTTGGTGCAATGAAGAAATCTGCAGAAGCAATGTTTTCTCATATGAGTTATATTGCAGATATTGGAGTTTCTTATGCTGCAGTAGCTGTTCGTTTTGAAGGTTTTGGTTCCATAGCATTTAATGTTAAAACAATTGATTTTGGTGAAATTCCAGTTACAACAGTACAAAGTCCTTACGGAACTGGCTCTACATTTTCACCAACATTTGTTGTTGCTGGTATTACTTATTCTAATGCTATTACTGATAGAGTTAGAGTTGGTGTTACTGCAAATATCATCACCGAAAAAATATTAGCTACAAGCGCTTCCGGTCTTGCCTTTACAGCAGGAGTACAATACTATGGTATTGCTGGTGTTGAAGGATTAAAATTTGGCATAGTTTTAAAAAATATTGGTCCACAAATGAAATTTGATGGAGCTGATCTTTTAAGAACTGCATCAGAGGAACAAGCAAACAGAGGTTTGCAAAATTATAAAATTGATGCAGCAGGATTTGAACTGCCCTCTCAATTGGAATTAGGTTTAGCGTACGAGAAAAACTTTACAGATGATTTTAAAGCTTTATTATCAACCTCATTTACTAATAATAACTTTCTAAATGATGAATATAAATTTGGTGGCGAATTAAGTTATGCAAATTCTTTCTTTGTTCGCGGCGGTTATACTTACACAAAGGAAGGTGCCGATAATCCGCAAGATCAACAATTATTTGGACCTACATTTGGCGCTGGCTTTAATGTAAATGCAGGAATTGATGTTACAGTTGATTATGGTTACCGGTGGGCACGTTATTTCGATGCGAACCACATGTTCTCAGTAAAATTAGGTTTTTAATAAATAATATTTTAATCTGTTCAGAAAGGCTGGAAATCCAGCCTTTCTTTTTATGTAAAATGATATGAAAAAGTTTGTATTAATTCTGTTTATCTCATTTAATATTTTTGCTCAAAGCAAGTTTACAATAGATGTTGATTATGCAAGATTTCGCTTTGATGATTCTACCGGTTATTTAGAGATTTATTATGGATTCCATCAAAATGAACTTAAACCAATAAAAGCCAATGGTAAATTGGTAGTAAACGGAATAATAAATGTCTTATTGAAAGAAAAGGATTCCGGTAAAATTATAGTTAATAAATCCTGGCAGATTTCAAATGATGTAGATTCAAATTCTGTGGCAGATAACCAAGAATTAAATGGTATTTTAAGTTTTCAACTAAGTTTTAATACTTACAATTGTTCTATCAAAGCTAAAGATGGAAATAACATTGCGGCGATTGATTCTCTATCATTTGATGTAAAAATTGAACCTATCGAAACGCAAAAATTTTCAATTAGCGATATCCAATTAGCAAGCACAATTACCAAGTTAGTTAGCAAAACCAATTCCTTCTTTAATAAAAATAATTTTGAAGTTATACCTAACCCACTTTTGGTATATGGAGAAAAATTACCTGTACTTTATTTCTATAGTGAATTTTATAATATTCCGAAGGATTTAAAAAGTAATTTTCTTAAAGTTAATTACACATTGTTTAATTATTCTGAAAAAAATATTTATAATAAATCAAAATTTATTTCTACCGCAAATCCTTTCATTGTTGATGTTGGTGCCATCAATATACTTAAATATCCTTCTGGAGTTTACAAGCTAACAGTGGAATTGTTGGACACAGTTTCTAATACTTCTTTTTTTTCAGATAAAAAGTTGTATATATATAATCCTGGAGTAAAAGATACAACTCATCTATCCTCCGAATATTCTAAATTACTTTCAACTGAGTTTTCCTATATGGAAATTGATGAACTCGAGAGGTACTTTGATTTTAGCAGATATATAGCTACTAACTCTGAACTTGAAGAATGGGGAAGATTAAATTTGGCATCTTCAAAGCAGCAATTCCTATCCAAATTTTGGCAGGATAAAAACAAATTATTTACACAAGATGGTAAAAATTTTCAATCAGAATATTTGAATAGAATTGATATGGCTAACCAACGCTATTCAACTTTTCAAAAGAAAGGTTGGAAAACTGACCGGGGCAGAGTTTTTATAAAATATGGTGAACCTGGTGAGATTGTTAGAAATCCTTCGCAAGCCGATACCAAGCCATATGAAACTTGGAATTATTATGAACTGGAAGGTGGTGTAATTTTTGTTTTTGCCGAAATGCAGGGTTTTGGTGATTATACTCTTGTACACTCAACAAAAAGAGGTGAATTGAGAGATGATAACTGGCAACGTAAAATAAACACAGAATAGTTTTATTTAACTAAGCTATTCACGCTATCCAAACTTACTAGAAATTTCCAGAATATATATCAAACCAAAATAGTTTATTGTTTGTAATAAATGCACAATTAATTCCGCTAAACATTTTACCACCTAAATTTAATAGTATAATATTAAATCTATCGACTTTTTATTTATAATGTAGTAATTTCAACTTGGAAATTTTAAAATTGATACAGGCTTGAAATGAAGAAATTATTTTTACTTATTCTGTTGTTTTTGTCTTTCAAATCATTTGGACAAAAATCTTTTGATTTTGATTTCGATTACGCACGTTTTGCTTATGATTCCACATCAAACTTTTTGGAATTATATTATTCATTCAACCAGCAGAACCTCACTTTATCAAAAACAAGCACAGGTTTATTCCTTCAGGCTGTTTTATTTATCGAAATTCAGGATACAATTTCAAAAAAATATTTATTAAGGAAAAATTGGAAAATTGAAAATCCTTTAAATGATACTACCGAACTGCATACAAATAAAAGCTTGATTGGAGTAGTTGGATTTGCGGTTCCAAAAGGTATTTACAAATGTACATTATCAGGTTTTGATGCCCAGGATAGCACAAAAAGAAAAACACTTACGGAATTAATAAAAATCGAACCTTTCGTTGATAATAAAATTTCAATCAGCGACATTCAACTTTGTTCTAATATCAAACAGGAAGGTGCTGAATCTAAATCAATTTTTTATAAAAATACTCTTGAGGTTTATCCTAATCCAACAATGGTATTTGGTGCAGGTATGCCTGTATTGTTTTATTATTCTGAAATTTACAATTTAAAAGTTGATTCCTTACCCAAGCCCCTAAAATTAAGAACTGCTCTTTATAATAGCCGTGGACAGAAAGTAAGTGAGAAATATAAAGCCATCGTCCTTAATGCTAATTCGCGCGTGGAAGTTGGTACCTTAAATCTTACAAAATATCCAACGGATACTTACACTTTAGCACTTTCAATAATTGATAGTTCTTCTAATTATGGAATATCTTCTACTAAAAGATTTTTCATTTATAATCCTTCTGTAAAGGACACGGTAAAAGTTGCAAATATAAATAGCGATATTCTAAGCAGCCAGTTTAATGTGTTTAGCGATGAAGAATGTGATCAATTATTTGAGAAAGGAAAGTATTTAGCCTCGCCAATAGAACTTGAACAATATGCCAAACTTGATTCCACAAAAAGTAAACGCGAATTTTTATATCAGTACTGGAAGAGAAGAGATCAGGATCCTTCAACAGCAGAAAATGAGTTTTATAATGATTATATGAACAGGGTAAAAGTATGTGAGGAAAGATATGGGACTATAAACAAACGCGGGAATAAAACTGATAGGGGTAGAGTTTTTATTCTTTATGGTGAACCGGATGAGATTGATAGATACCCCAACGACATAGACAAAAAACCTTACGAAATATGGCAGTATAACCAGATTGAAGGTGGTGTAATGTTTGTATTTGGTGATGTTACAGGTTTTTCTAATTACGAACTTCTTCACTCAACTAAGAGAGGAGAACTGCGCGATGATAATTGGCTCCGCAGAATTCAAACGAATTAGGGCGGATATAAGTGTATATACAAAATAGAATAGAATATATTCTCTTTATTTCATTTGTCCGATTTTTCAACTTGATTGGATTTGAACGAGCAAGACGTTCAGCTAAAATAATTGCATTTATTATTTTTTATTTTATTCCAATTAGAAAATCTACAGTTATTTCTAATTTGAAAACTGCCTTCCCGGAATATTCTGAAAAGGAAATTAACAAACTTGCTTTCAGATCTTATATTAGTTTTTCAATAACACTAAGTGAGATATTTTGTTTGCCATATATATCCAGAGAAAAATTGAAATCCCAAATGGATTGCCCACAAATTGATTTTGTGCGTGAGGTTTATAATAAAGGAAAAGGAATGCTAATTATGACGGCGCATTTTGGTAATTGGGAGCTTTGTGCAACTGCTATCGGTGCGCAACTTGACCTTCCAGTTTATGTCGTTGCTAAAAATCAGAGAAACCCTTTTGTTACCAAATGGTTAAATATGATGCGTGAAAGTTTTGGGAATAAAGTTACTCCACTTGGCGTTTCAATTAAAAATGTTTACAAGGAATTATTAAATAAAAATATTTTAGGTATTGTCGGGGATCAACGCGGTCCGCGGGAAGGTATTAGAGTTAATTTTTTTGGTAAAAGTACTTCCGTATATCCGGGGGCGGCATTTCTTGCTGTTAAAACTGGGTCTCCGATAGTTGTTTCAATAAATCCTAGACTGGAGAATTTTAAATACAAAGTTTTTACTGAGTTCATTGATCCCAAAATGCTAACCGGCACTGATGAAGAAAAAATTCTTGAGATCAACCAAAAATATTTTTCAATCCTTGAAAGTACGATTCGTAAATATCCCGACCAATGGTTCTGGATGCACAAAATATGGAAGTATTAAACAAGGAAAGAATTTTAGTAATTCAAACGGCATTTATAGGTGATGCTGTTTTAACACTTCCAATGCTGCAAAAGCTAAAGGAAACATTTCCCGATTGCCAGTTAGATGTTATTTGTAATCCGGTTACTGAAGAAATATTTTTAGCAAGTCCATTTGTAAATTCTGTTATTGTTTATGATAAACGGGGAAAGCAGAAATCTTTTTTTCAGTTATTAAAGTTTGTAAAGATAATCCGGAATAAACATTATACCAGAATTTATTCTCTACATCGGTCATTCCGTTCAGCATTGATTGTTATGTTATCCAATGTTCGGGAAACATATGGATTTACAAATTCTTCATTTCGATATGTTTACAAAAATTTAACTCCTTACAATCTGAATCATCACGAAGTAAAAAGAGATTTGGATTTAATCGGTTTTGATTCTTCTAATGAAAAATGGAAAATACTTCCAATCATTTCTGTTAATGAAGTTATCAAAAAAAATGTGGAAACTTTTCTATTAGATTTTAAGGATAAAAACCTTGTTGCTGTGGCTCCCGGCGCTGTTTGGGAAACGAAAAAATATCCAGCAGAATATTTTTCTGAATTAATAAAATTCTTGAAGGATAATAATTTTACAGTTGTCTTAATCGGTAGCCAGTCAGATTCCAGCTTGTGTGAGAATATTGCTACCAAATTTGATGGCGGTGTTATTTCATCTGCAGGAAAATTTTCTGTTCCAGGCACAGTGCAGCTTTTAAGAAGTTGCGAACTACTTATTACAAATGATAGTGCACCAACTCATTTTGCAATGGCAGCAAATATTCCGGCAATTACAATTTACTGCTCAACAATTGCCGGGTTTGGATTTTATCCTTATACTAAAAATAGCTGTACAATAAGTTATAATGAGTTAAAATGTAAACCTTGTGGAATTCACGGATATAAATCTTGTCCAATCAAAACTTTCGATTGTGCGCATAAGCTGGAAATAGAAAAAATTAAAAAACAAATAATGAATATCTTGGATGAAAGAAATAAATAAACTGGTTTTAATCGAAGACAATTTCAACTCAGCGATTCAATTGGCAATTCAGATTTACGATGCAGGCGGAGTTTTTGTTTACCCAACTGATACAATATATGGTTTAGGTGGTAATCCGTTTGATGAAAGAACAATAAAAAAAATTAATGAGATTAAAGGAAGAATTGAAAATCAGAAGTTCATATTCCTGGTAAGCGATTTGGATGAACTTAAAAATTATGTTCAAATAAAGACTGATTTGCTGCATGATTTCCTTAACAGAATTTGGCCTGCGCCAGTTTCCATTATTCTGGAATTGAATGGAGAAACTTCAAAGAAGTTAAAAGTACCTACAGCGGCGTTCAGAATTCCGAATCATAAATTTTGTTCGGTCCTTTTATCAAGAATCAATTCACCTTTAATCTCCACAAGCGTTAATAAAAGTGGAAAACATCCAGTAAACGATGAAAAAATTATTCTAAACGAATTTGGTGAAGAATTGGATGCGATATTTTATTCTAAAAATAAATCTATCTTTTCAGCTTCCACCTTAATTGATTTAACACGTGACAATCCAAAACTAATTAGGGAAGGTGCAGTTAAGTTTGAAAGTATATTGCGAAAATTCTACACATAATTATTTTTCTAAACAATAAATTGATTTTTCCTTTCTCCTTCTTTAACTTTGAATCAAGTTACTATGGACATATCTAAAATAAAAAATATTAAGGATTACTCTTTTCTTATCATTCCAAATTTTCATGGAATACAAACCAAGAGTCATAAATTATCCGGAGTAATCCTGTTATTGTATATAATTGGATATACAATTGTGCTTGGAGTATTTTTCTATTTACTTTTTAGTTTTACCCCTGCAAAATATTTACTCCCTTTTGATACGAGCGGATTATACAAAAGTAAAAGTGGAGAAATTCAATCGTTGAGCAAGCAGGTTTATTTCCTTACAAGGGAGTTAGAGAGTCTTTCATCACTTAATAAAAAACTTAGAATTGCTATTACAATGGGTGATTCCCAAATGATTGACTCTATTAAACAAGTGAAAAAAAAGATTGACAATAAAGTAAGTCCATACGGTGGAAATATTTTATTTATCATCCAAAGGCTTTTCTTTCCTGTGCAAAAAGATTCTATCATCCAACGAACATTTTTTATGAGACCGATTCCTAACGGATTTGTAAGCCAAAAGTTTGAGGAAGAAAAAGGTCACTTTGGGATTGACTTTGCAGTTAAAACCGGAACGCCTGTTCTTGCTGCCGCGGGTGGATACATAATTTTTGCGGATTATACTTCTGCTGATGGTTATATGATAATAATCCAACATGAGAACAATTATACAACTGTATATAAGCACTGTGCAGAATTGAACAAGAAAGTTAGAGATCACGTAGTTCAAGGTGAAACGATTGCATTAAGCGGTAATACTGGTTTCAATACTACCGGTCCGCATCTTCACTTTGAAATTTGGCAAGATGGACAAACAATCGATCCAACTACAGTTTTAATTAATTAATGGAGTTTTTTTATGGCAATGATACAAAAAAAATCAAATGGAGATTACTTGGAAGACGTAAGCATAATAAGTAAAGGGGTAAATATTGAAGGGAAGCTTAAGAGTGATGGCAATGTTAGGATTGATGGCATCATTCGCGGCGATGTTTTAGTACAGGGTAATTTAACTTTGGGAGAAACTTCCGAAGTAACTGGCGAAATTAAGGCAGAGAATATTACTCTTAGTGGTAAAATAATCGGGACAGTTTCTGCTAATGAGAAACTTGTTCTTGAGGCAAAAGCAGTTTTAAAAGGTGATATGATAGCCAAGATTTTGGTAGTTGAACCCGGAGCAAGGTTTGATGGTAAATGCTCAATGACAAATGAAACTGAAGTATAATTACTAAAAACCTGAATTACATTACGAATATTTTCTAATCAACCCTCTTCCTAACCTAATTGTTTTTAAAAATTGGGATTTAGAAATTGGTAATTATTTGAGATTTGTTTATTGGAATTTATTATTTAGAAGTTCCGATGAGATGAAAAAAATGAGTAGTGAAGACGAAAATAATAAGTTTTTTCAGGTTTACAAAGACGTGGGTCCATATTTAGGACTTGGTTTTCAGTTAGCAGCTTCTATCATTTTAATGTTTTTTTTAGGCTGGTGGTTAGACGGGAAATTTGGGATTAGTCCAGCACTTACTATTATTTTTTCGTTCGCTGGCGGATTTGCCGGAATTTATAGCGTAATTAAAGCAGTTTTAGATTTAAACAAAAAGAAGAAAAGTGAAAAAAGTTCTTAAGCAATTGGCTTTAGTTTACATTGTAATTTACGGATTGCTTTTTCTATTCTTCTTTATTGGAGTCTTACCTTTCCAATCTCTTTATTCTTCTTTTCCGAGTGGCATCATCAATTTAATGAACAGTTTGGCAGCAATTTATGCATTCCACATTGGTTTTAATAAGTCCAACAATAAATTCCTTATTTATACAATGGGGGGAATGGTAACCCGGTTATTATTAATGCTGTTGTTAATATTTATTTCCCTAAAATTCTTGAACATTGACAAACTTGGCTTTATATTTACGCTGGTCATTATCTATTTTATAAATCTAATTCTGGAAATTAATTACTTCAGATTAAAAATTGCAGAAAAGAAAAAGTTAAATTATGTTCGGTAATGTTCAGGCAGATACAATAAAAGCAGTTGCAGATACTCTTTCCAAAGCTCACGAAAAATCAGACAGCGGTTGGATTCTTCACCATATTTTGGATAGTAAAACTCTCGATTTACCTTTTATTTCCATTCCTCTTCCAGAAATTCATGTTTTCGGTTTGGATCTTTCTATTACCAAGCATGTTGTTTTTATGTGGCTCGCTTGCATTATATTAATCACTACTTTTGTTTTAGTAACAAAAGCATACAGGAAAAGTCGCGTTCCAAAAGGAGTTTCTAATCTTGTAGAACTGTTAGTTGTTTTTGTGCGTGATGAAATTGCTCGTCCAACTATTGGAAAAGGGTTTGAAAAATTTCTTCCATTTTTGCTTACTGCGTTTTTCTTTATTCTAACCTGCAATTTTTTAGGATTGATTCCATACGGTGCAACTGCTACCAGTAACATTTCAGTAACCGCAACCTTAGCTATCATTTCTTTCATTGTAATTCAGGCTGGTGGAATGATTAAGAATGGACCGATTGGTTATTTTAAAGGATTGATACCGCACGGTGTTCCAATATTCCTATTACCTGTTATGTTTGTAGTAGAGCTGCTTGGCTTATTCACAAAACCATTCGCATTGGCTATTCGTCTTTTTGCCAACATGACAGCGGGACATATTGTAATTCTTGCGTTGATTGGTTTAATATTTATTTTGAAAACAATTGTTGTTGCCCCTGTTTCGGTTGCATTCGCTTTGTTCATTTATCTTTTAGAAATTTTGGTTGCACTATTACAGGCATATATTTTTACAATGCTGTCATCCTTGTTTATAGGAATGGCAGTTCACCAGGATCATTAAATTATTTTATAAATTCATTCGGAGGAATAAATGGAATTCGCATATTTAGCAGCAGGATTTGGTGCAGCTTTAACAGTTATCGGTGGTGCTTTTGGAATTGGTAAACTTGCAAGTTCAGCAATGGAAGCAAGCGGTCGTCAACCGGAAGCTGCCGGTGATATCAGAACTTCAATGATTATTGCTGCTGCTCTTATCGAAGGTATTTCACTTTTCGCATTGGTTATTTGTATTTTATTAGCATTGAAGTAAGTCGACAGTATCAAATTCTCGTTTACTTTGAAGTAAAATTGAAAAGGAATTAGAAATGTTTGCTAATTTAAATTTAGCTTTGATTGCTTTGCTATCCGAAGGTGAGAAGAAAGGCGGTCTGCTGGATGTAAATCCAGGATTAATTATTTGGACTGTAATTACCTTTGTTCTTTTATTGCTCATCCTAAAAAAGTTTGCCTGGAAACCAATCCTTGGCGCACTTGATGAAAGAGAAAAGTATATAAAAGATTCACTTGAAAAATCTGAGAGGGCAAGAGATGAAGCAGAAAAATTGCTTTTGGAGAATAAAGCAAATCTTGCCAGGGCAGAGGAAAATGCACAAAAAGTTCTTGCTCAAGCAAGGGACATGGCGGAAAAATTAATCAATCAGAAGACTGCAGAAACCGAAGTAAAAGTTAAAAAGATGATGGAAGATGCCGGAGCGGAAATAAAAAGAAAAACAGATGAATCATTTGAAACTTTGAAAAACCAGGTTGCTCTTATTGCTATTGAAGCAGCAGAGAAAATTTTGAACGAAAATTTGGATAAAGAAAAACAAGCTAAGATCGTTAATAAATTTATCAATGAATTGCCGAAGAACTAATTATGAGTGATCTGAATATATCAAACC
Organism: Ignavibacteriales bacterium; assembly: GCA_026390815.1. NCBI lineage: Bacteria > Pseudomonadati > Ignavibacteriota > Ignavibacteria > Ignavibacteriales > Ignavibacteriales bacterium. Next base: position 42,822 of record JAPLFH010000007.1, read on the forward strand.
GGTATGCACACGCATTGATGAATCTGGCAACGGAAAAGAATTTTCTTGAGAAAGTTTCTGAAGATATTGATTTGATTAGTAAAACTTTTTCAGCTTCTAAAGAATTGCAGTTAATGTTAATCAATCCAATCATCAAACCAGAAACGAAATTATCTGTCCTTGCAGAAATATTTAAAAGTAAAGTTAATTCTGATACTTTTGAGTTTCTGGAATTTGTGATTCATAAGGACAGGGAAATCTTATTATTTAAGATCATAAAACAATTTTTAGTTCTTCGGGATAAAAAATTTGGTATTCTTAATGCCAAAATTATTAGCTCAACCGAATTGCTTGATGATCAAAAAATGAATCTTCAAAAAAAATTGGAAGACTACACAAAAAAAACAGTACGGCTTTCATTCGCAATTAATCCTAAACTGATTGGTGGATTTATTGTTAAGATGGATGATACAATTATGGATGCTTCTCTCAGGCATCAACTTGATTTGCTTAAAGAAAAATTCCTGCAAGGGAATGTTTCAATGAATTAGATTAAACGGTCATTCTCACGAGAAGCTGCTTTCAATAGACAAGTGAGAATCATAAAAAAATAATTGCTTCCTGCATCAACAGGAATAGCATAATTGAAAAGAAAATTATAAAAGGAAATAAATATGGCTGAAGTTAGACCTGATGAAGTATCAGCAATATTACGGAAACAATTAGCCGGATTTGAAAACGAAGTTGACATTTATGATGTTGGAACCGTGCTGCAGGTGGGTGATGGTATTGCACGCGTTTATGGTTTATCTCAAGTTATGGCAAGTGAGCTTGTTGAATTTCCGAATAATGTTTTTGGAATGGTTCTTAACCTTGAAGAAGATAATGTTGGTTGCGTTCTATTTGGTGAAAGCGAATTGGTTAAGGAAGGAGACACAGTTAAAAGAACAAAACGTGTTGCTTCATTTCCTGTTGGGGAACAAATGTTAGGTAGAGTAATAAATCCTCTTGGAATTCCAGTTGATGGAAAGGGGACAATTGCTCACGATAAATATCTCCCGATTGAAAGAAAAGCTCTTGGTGTAATTGCACGTCAGCCAGTAAAGCAGCCGCTTCAAACTGGAATTACTGCAATTGATGCAATGATCCCGATTGGCAGAGGTCAACGCGAACTTATAATTGGCGATAGACAAACCGGTAAAACTGCAGTTGCTGTTGATGCAATTATAAGTCAAAAGTATACACATTCAGAAGAAGCAAAAAAAGTTGGCGTTAAACCAGTTTATTGTATCTATGTTGCAATAGGACAAAAAAATTCCACAGTTGCTCAGGTAGTTGCCAAGCTTGCAGAACATGATGCAATGGCTTACACAACTGTTATTGTAGCATCGGCTTCTGAACCAGCTCCTCTTCAATATATTGCCCCATATTCTGGTGCCACATTAGGAGAATATTTTAGAGATACTGGAAGAGATGCACTTGTTATTTATGATGATCTTTCAAAACAAGCTGCTGCTTATCGAGAACTTTCTCTCTTATTGCGTAGACCTCCTGGACGAGAAGCTTATCCTGGTGATGTGTTTTATCTTCATTCAAGGCTGCTGGAGAGAGCTTCTAAATTAAGTGATGAGTTAGGTGGTGGTAGTTTAACTGCCTTACCCATAATTGAAACTCAGCAGGGTGACGTTTCCGCTTACATTCCAACAAACGTTATCTCAATTACTGATGGTCAGATTTATCTTGAGCCAAATCTTTTTAATGCTGGAATCAGACCTGCCATTAACATTGGTATAAGTGTTTCCCGGGTTGGTGGTAACGCACAAATAAAAGCGATGAAGAAAGTTTGCAGCACATTAAGAACTAACTTAGCTCAATATAGAGAGCTTGAAGCATTTGCTAAGTTCGGTTCCGATCTTGATAAATCAACCCAAAGAACATTATCCCAAGGTGCAAGACTTGTTGAGTTATTAAAACAGGATTTGTATAAACCAGTACCTGTTGAAAAACAGGTCTTGAGTGTATTCATGGGTATTAATGATTACCTGGAAACTATTCCGGTTGTAGATATAAAAAGATTTGAAAAAGAAGTAATAGAATATTTCGATTTAAAATATTCTGATATTTTTGAAACTATACGAGTGGAAAAACAATTAAGTGATGAAACAGTTAAGAAAATAAAATCTGGTGTAGAAGAGTTTTTAACGAAATTCAAAAAGAGTATATAATTTTTTTATAATTTGAAATTTGTTACCTGGTATTTGAGAAATTATGGCAACATTACGGGACATAAAAGGAAGAATTAGAAGCGTAAAAAGCACGCAGCAAATCACTAAAGCGATGAAGATGGTTGCCGCTGCCCGTTTACGCAGAGCCCAGGAAAATATTATAAATTCCAGACCATATTCAAGAAAAATCGCACAAGTTCTTAATGATCTTCTTGTTCAGGAAGAAAACAATTTTTCAAATCCGTTGCTAATGCCAAGAGAAATAAATAACGTTGCATTTGTAGTCGTTACCTCGGATAGAGGACTTTGTGGTAGTTTCAATATGAGTATTATCCGCGAAGCTGCAAATCTTATTCAAGGTGAATACAAAAACTATTATGATAGCGGTAATCTTCACCTATGGTGTGTTGGTAAAAAAGGATTAGATTATTTCTCGAGACGAAATTATAATATCACGGGGAAATACTCAGGCATCTTTTCCAAATTAAATTTTTCCTCAGCCTCTAATTTAATAAAGGAATTGTCCACAAAATATTTAAATAATGAAATTGATAAAATTGTTATTGTGTACAATGAGTTCAAATCAGTAATTCAGCAAAGGGTTGTGGTTGAACAATTATTACCCATTCTTGAAATAGAAAAACCAAAGATTCCGGCTCAACAACCAGTAGATTTTATTTATGAACCGGACAGACTTTCCATTATAACTAATCTTCTCCCCAAGCATCTTAATTCGCAAATGTGGCGAATCCTGCAGGAATCTTATGCGGCTGAACTCGGCGCAAAAATGACGGCTATGGATATGGCTACAGAAAATGCTAAAGAGCTTATCAAAGGTCTTCAACTTAAATATAACAAAGAAAGGCAGGCAGCTATTACAAAAGAACTTCTGGAAATTGTTAGCGGCGCCAACGCACTTAAAGGTGAATAAAGTTAAATTATTTGTATTGAAAGACATTTTTCGCTAAATTTGAAGCCAATTTTTGCGTAATATATGTTTGAAGATTTAACTCATAAACTTGAGACGGCGTTAAAGAAAGTTCGCGGACAGGGAAAACTTACTGAAAGCAATATTTCTGAAACTTTACGTGAAATTAGACGTGTTCTTTTAGATGCTGATGTTAATTATAAAGTTGCTAAGAAGTTTATTGATGATGTAACTGTAAAAGCTCTTGGTACTGAAGTGTTAACTTCTATTTCTCCAGGACAGTTAATTACTAAAATTATTTATGATGAGTTAACTGTGCTGATGGGCAGTAATCATTCTGAATTAATGATTAATGCTTCTGGTCCAACTATTATTATGGTTGTAGGATTGCAGGGATCTGGAAAAACCACATTCAGTGCAAAACTGGCTCGTTCACTTAAATCTAAATCGAGAAAAGTTCTTTTAGTTGCAGCAGATATTTATCGTCCGGCTGCAATTGAGCAGTTAAAGCAGCTTGCAAACCAGATAAGTGTTACATGTTATTTTACTGATGAGAGAAATGCTGTTAAAATAGCAAACGATTCGGTAAAATTTGCAAAGGAAAATGGACTCGATACAATAATCATAGATACTGCTGGCAGGCTTCATGTTGATGAAGAAATGATGAATGAAGTTGCCGCTATTAAGCAAACTATGAATCCGACAGAAACTTTGTTTGTTGTTGATTCAATGACTGGACAGGATGCAGTAAACTCTGCCAAAGCGTTTCATGAAAAAGTAAATTTTGATGGTATTGTTCTTACAAAACTTGATGGTGATACTCGTGGTGGTTGCGCTCTTTCAATACGCGCTGTAGTTGATAAGCCAATTAAATTTGTTAGCCTTGGTGAAAAGCTTGATACTCTCGAAGTGTTTTATCCCGAAAGAATGGCTTCAAGAATTCTTGGAAAAGGGGATATCGTTTCACTTGTTGAAAAAGCTCAAGAACAGTTTAATGACAAAGAGGCTGAAGAACTACAAGAGAAATTAAAAGAAAATCAATTTGACTTTGAAGATTTTCTTAAACAAATTAAACTTATCAAAAAAATGGGTTCTTTAAAATCGTTGCTTGGAATGATTCCAGGTATTGGAACCCAGTTAAAAGATGCCGATATTGATGATAAACAACTAGTAAGAGTTGAAGCCATAATTCAATCGATGACCAGAGAAGAACGAGTAAAGCCAAAAGTACTGAACGGAAGCCGAAGAAAAAGAATTGCACGAGGAAGTGGTAACAGTATTCAGGATGTAAATCGGTTGATAAAACAATTTGAAGAAATGCAAAAAATGATGAAAATGTTAAATTCAAAAGGAAGAAAGAATCCTTTCATAAATAAAAATTTAAGATTCAATTGAAAAAATAACTTGGAGGAAAAAACAATTTGTCAGTTAAGTTAAGATTAAGAAGAATGGGTAAAAAGAAGCAGCCGATTTATAAAGTGGTTGCTGCAGATGCTCGCTCGCCAAGAGATGGAAAATTTTTAGAAGCAATTGGTTTATATAATCCATTAACCAATCCCGCTACTGTTGAAATAAAAGAAGATAGAGCACTTTATTGGTTAGGTGTTGGTGCGCAACCTACGGACACAGTGAAAAATTTATTCACTAAAAAAGGTATTCTTCTTAAAAGAGAATTGATGAAAAGAGGATTATCTGAGGAACAAGTAATCCAGAAAATGGGTGAATGGTCCAAGCTTAACGAAGCCAAGATTGCTTCCTCTATAAAAAATAAAAAACCTGCTGTTAAAGTTGAAGATAAAAAGAGCAAGTAAAGGAAATTGCAGCGGAAGTAAAAAGCACTGCTTCCGAAGAAAATCCATCTGAGAATTCAGAAGCATAAAAACGCTCCAGGATTTTCAATGCACAGTTAACAAAGTGCTTATCGCTCTAAAGAAAGAGGGTTAATTTATGAAGGAGTTCATCGAATTTATCGCTAAGCATCTTGTGGATAACCCCGATGCCGTTACTATTGAGGAAAAAAGTGGTGAAGACAAAAAATTCATCTATTCTTTAAGAGTAAGCCCCGAGGATGTTGGTAAAGTGATCGGCAGACAAGGTAAGACGGCTCAAGCTATGAGAACCTTATTAACTGCTGTTGCAGCCAAAGATCACAAGAGAGCGATCCTTGAAATCTTAGACTAACTAATCAGATTGTGGGTGAGTTTTTTCTTTTTGCAGAAATAAAATCTGTTTTTAGTAAAGATGGTTTCGTATCCGTTATTTCTTATTCAGATTTCCCGGAACGTTTCTTAGAAGTCGAAAAAGTATTTATAGAAATTTTTGGCGGTAAGAAAGAGTTCTTTGTAGAGGAAATAAAACATCTTAAAAATAATTTTGCTGTAAAATTTAAAAACTTTAACAGCGATAAAGAAGTTGAGTTTTTAATTGGTAAAAAGATTTTCATTGATTCTGCGAACCATGTTTCACTGAAAAAAGACACCTTCTTTGTGCACGATTTAATTGGTTGTAAAGTTTATAGAAACGGTGAAATGTTTGGAATACTTAAAGAAGTTTTAAGTTTTCCTGCTAATGATGTTTATGTTATAATGAATGAATTGAACGAAGAGATTCTAATACCAGCTATTAAAGATTACGTAGAAAGTGTTGATACGATAAATAAAATTTTGATTCTGAAACCTGGCGGAAAGATTTACGATGATGAGGATTGATATTATTTCTGCGGTGCCGGATATGTTGGTTAGCCCTTTAAATACCAGCATACTTAAAAGAGCCCAGGATAAAAAAAAAGTAGAAATTGTTGTTCATAGTTTAAGAGATTATACACACGATAAGCATAAGACGATAGATGATAAACCGTTTGCAGGTGGAGCAGGAATGCTTCTTAAACCCGCACCGTTCTTTGAATGTATTGAAAAGTTAGTTAGTGAAAGAGAATATCAACATATAATTTTTTGCTGCCCTAAAGGGAAAATTTTTAATCAGCAATTAGCAAATAAATTTTCAATTTCAAATAACATCATCATCATTGCCGGGCACTACAAAGGAATTGATGATAGAGTAAGAGAAAAATTTGCTACCGACGAAATATCGATTGGTAATTATGTTTTAACAGGTGGGGAAATTCCAGCACTGGTAATTATTGATTCAATTGTTCGTTTAATTCCTGGTGTATTAAATGACAGCGAATCAGCCTTGAATGATTCTTTTCAGGATGGCGATGTTGTTGAACCGCCATATTATACGAGACCAGCAGATTATAAAGGTATGAAAGTGCCGGAAGTTCTTTTATCCGGCGATACAAAAAAGATTGAAGATTGGAAAAAAGAACAATCAAAAGTTTTAACTGATAAATGGAAAAAATTAAATAGTTCGGAGTAGTTATGGATAATCTTAAAGAGTTTGTAGTAGATCAAATAAAAACAGATTTACCCGCATTTAATTCGGGTGATCACATTCGTGTTCACGTTAGAGTTATTGAAGGTGATAAAGAAAGAATCCAGCCTTTTGAAGGTGATGTTATAAGTATAAAAGGTACTGGCATTTCTAAAACTTTTACTGTAAGAAAAATTTCGAGCGGTGTTGGTGTAGAAAGAATTTTTCCTTTGTACTCACCTAAAATTGCCAAAATAGAACTTCTTAAACAAGGCGATGTTAGAAGAGCTAAGTTGTATTATCTTAGAAATTTATCTGGCAAAGCTGCAAGAATTAAAAGCAAGACAAAATAATAACAACTGGTTGTTTAAGCCGCTTACTAAAGCGGCTTTTGATTATTTTAGTTACCTGAAATTAAACAGGCAATAAATTGCCAAGACCAAATTAATCCAAATCTCCAATATCAAATACTGTTTTTGTTTGGATTTTGAATTTTATGATTAGGATTTGTTTGATATTTAGTCCCGCACTGCGGGATTGATGTTTGGAATTTGATATCAATGCGAATAGTATTTCCCCAAAATATTTTTTCTAAAATTCTTTCTTTCGCTTTACCGGAAGAATTCAGGCGTAACATTTCTTTTCAAGATGTGTCTCTTATTTCGAGAGAGTTGGAAAAAGGTAATGCTGATCTGGCACTTGTACCTTCCTGCGATTTAGTTAAGCACCCGGAATTATTTATCTCAAAGAAAATTGCCATTTCATTTGATGGACAATTATCGAGTTCTTACCTTTACTTTGTACCCGGACAGAATAGTTTTACTGATCTATTTTTAAGCGGAGAAGTATCCGCCAATGAAATTATTTTAAGCAAGATTTTATTTGCCGAAAGATATTCTTCAGACATTAATGTTCATCTTGAAACAGGGAAGCCAGACGATCAAAAAAATTGTTTAATTTCTGGTAACGTAAATTTTAGTCAGGGAAAATTTCTTCGCGGATTAAGTTTTGCAGACGAGCTTTCAACTATGATTTTCCTTCCTTATGTGAATTTTATAATCGTATCAAGAGAAGAAAGAATGATTGAAGCCTTTAATAAATCCATAAGCAATATTGACAAATGGGTTGATGATAATGTTGATGCGATAATTGAAAAGCTGCAATTGGAATTACCCACAGTAAATTTTATCAAAGAAAATTTCAACTCAGTTTATTTTGAAATGACAGAGAACGAAATTGACAGTCTCTCCGAACTAATCCGCCTGCCTTTTTACCACGGTATAGTTGATGAACTGATTGATTTAAAGTTAGTATGAGATTAATGAAGAATGAAAAATGTAGAATGTAAAATGAAGATTATTGATTTATTACAAATAGATTGTTGACAGTAAATGATAAATGATTTATTTTGAATCCGAAATAATTTATAAGGATCGAAATATTGATCACGGGGAATTCATTCCAAGATTACAGACAGTTTAAGATTATTAAACTGACCGACTCCGTTTATTGTACTTCCCAAACAATAACAGCAAAAGAACGATTTAAAATAGAGCTAAACATTACATTTTTTTTTCATCAGTCAATGTACAAACACTGACGGAGAAAACTTTACTTGCTGATGAAAGTGTTATAATGGTGGAGAAAAAATTCAGCTCACTAATTTTATAAAAATAAAGTTTAGCAATTCTGACAAGAAATAATCCGCAATAACCTAATAATGAAACGACTCACCAAAAATATGTCGTCTCATTGTTTTTTTATTATATCTCTATGTGTGAAATATTTAGCACATTATCATTCTTGCGGATTGCTTCCAGCATATTTGGTGTTGCTGCCTGGTTCAACTTCATTGTACAACTTGCAGCAATACCGCCATCAAAAATTACGTTTTCAACTTCTTCAATATTAATATTTCCGTCTTTCAGAATATCAAAAACTGCAGCAAGAACACCGGGTCTATCATAATGCTTAACAACAAGCTGGTAATGCGCTTCAATTTTCTTTGCGCGGTTTACCCAATGTGCAATTACTCCGCTTCCTAAAAAGTCGCGGATAATGTTTACAGTTTCTTCGGCAACAGCATTCTGTGCCTGCTCTGTAGATGCGCCAATATGATGCGTCACATAAACGTTCTCAAGTTCCTGCAGTGGAGATTTAACCGTTCCATCTTTACCTTCAGGTTCATCTTTAAACACATCCAATCCAACCCGCAGCTTTTTAGTTTTTACAGCTTCAATAAGAGCTTCTTCATCAATTATTTCTGCACGCGAAGTGTTAATTAAAATTGCACCAGGTTTTAGGTAGTCAAAAATTTCTTTGTTAAACAAATTTTTTGTTTCTTTATTAAGAGGTAAGTGAATTGAAATTATATCAGTCAATGGAAGAAGTTTGTCCATTTCGCTAAAATCTTTTACCGGAACTCCTTCTATCCTTGAAATATCTTTTCCATAAACATTCATTCCCAAAGCAATTGCTCTTTTTGCTACTTCTTTCCCAATGTTTCCAACTCCAATTAGCGCAAGTGTTTTACCAAATAAACCTTCTGCCTTAGAATATTCAGCTTTGTTCCAAACACCTTTTTTAAAATCCATAACATTGTTTGCTATTCTTCTATCAAGAGCAATCATAAATCCAATTGCCAGTTCTGCAACTGCAATAGAATTTTTCCCTGGGCAATTTGCAACATAAACCCCTTTTTGATTAGCTGCAGCAATATCTATGTTGTTTACACCGGCACCCGCCCGTACGATCAAATTCAATGTTTCGCTTTTATTAATTGTTTCCGCAATTACATTGGTTGACCGAACAACAAGAATATCAACTTCCTTTGCTGCTTCCGGCAAATCATTTTCACCAAGTTTTGGTTGGTAGATAACTTCAAGACCAAGATCTTTAATTTGGTTTACATAAATTTCAGGAAATTTATCAGCGACTAAAACTTTCATGTTTCCCTCCAGGTTAAATATTAAAAATTCATTTTAATTATTTTTTTTTGTGTTGAATAATGAACAAGGAATTTTGAATTTCGAAGGATTGCAAACTTCATCATTCATTTTTCTTAATTTGAAATTTGTTTTAATCATTGTAGTTCCAATTATTTCTTAAGCTATTTTAGCATTGGCATTTTTATTTTAAACTTCTTTGCATTGCCAATCGCCTGTTCATATCCCGCGTCTGCATGGCGGACTATTCCCATTCCCGGATCGTAAGTTAAAACCCGCTCTAATCGTTCCTCAGCTTCTTTTGTACCATCAGCAACCACAACCATTCCCGCGTGGATAGAGTTACCAATTCCAACTCCACCACCGTGATGTACAGAAACCCAACTTGCTCCACCGATCGAATTTAATAAAGCATTCAAGATTGGCCAATCGGCAATTGCGTCGCTGCCATCCAGCATCTTTTCAGTTTCCCGGTTTGGAGAAGCAACTGAGCCACAGTCCAGGTGATCCCTTCCAATAACAATTGGTGCTTTTACTTTTCCATCAGCCACAAGGCGATTGAATATTTTTCCCATCTTTGCACGTTCACCATATCCAAGCCAGCAAATGCGTGCTGGTAATCCCTGGAAGTGAACTTTCTGTTGAGCCTTTTCAATCCAATTAATAAGCAATTTATTTTCAGGGAAGGATTCAACAATTGCTTTATCAGTTTCAAATATATCCTGCGGATCGCCTGAAAGAGCAACCCAGCGGAACGGACCTTTTCCATCGCAGAAAAGCGGACGAATATATTCCGGAACGAAGCCCGGTATATCAAACGCATTTTCTACTCCATTATCTTTAGCTTCTCCGCGAATGTTGTTACCGTAATCAAAAGTTATTGAACCTCGTTTCTTGAATTCTAACATCGCTTTTAAATGAGCAACGATTGTATTCCTTGCAAGTTCAATAGATTTTGATGGATCAGATTTTCTTAATTCAATTGCCTTATCGAAACTCATCCCCATTGGAATGTAACCATTTAAAGTATCGTGTGCAGAGGTTTGATCAGTAAGAACATCTGGAATAATATTCCTCTTCAAAATTTCCGGAAGAATTTCTCCGGCATTTCCAACTAATCCAACTGAAAGAGCTGAATGATTTTTTTTAGCGTTAAGAACAAGAGTTAAAGCTTCATCCAAATTTTCAGATAGGACATCGATGTAGCCAGTATCTAATCTTTTTTGAATCCTGCTTTTATCAGCATCGATCCCAAGAAAAGCAGCGCCATTCATTGTTGCGGCAAGTGGTTGTGCACCACCCATTCCACCAAGTCCGGACGTAAGAAGAAATTTTCCGCTCAAATTGGTGCCGAAATTTTTTCGAGCACATTCTGCAAATGTTTCGTAAGTACCTTGAAGAATTCCTTGTGTACCGATATATATCCAACTGCCAGCAGTCATTTGACCATACATTGTTAAACCCAAACCTTCCAATCGCCTGAACTCATCCCAGGTAGCCCACTTAGGAACTAACATTGAATTGGAAATTATTACGCGTGGAGCATTAGAATGGGTTTTAAAAATTGCAACCGGTTTACCGGATTGCACTAAAAGTGTTTCATCATTTTCAAGATTCTTTAATGATTCTACAATTGCATAATAGCAATCCCAGTTTCTGGCGGCTTTTCCTTTACCACCGTACACAATAAGTTCTTCTGGATTTTCAGCAACATCTGGATCGAGGTTATTCATTAGCATCCGCATCGCTGCTTCCTGAATCCAGCCTTTACAAGAAATTTTGTTCCCTATTGGCGATCTGATTATTCTTTCTTTTGTTTCCATGATTAATCACTAAAATGATTTTCAATTAAATTTTTATATTGAAGATAAACAGAACGATAAAGCCAGCGCTTTATGAAAAATCCTTTTTCTGCTTTTGGTTTTAGAAATTTAAGATTTTCTTTTAATTGATTTGCCAGCTTGAAATATTCATCCTTTGTAAATTTAATACTCTCAACATCTTCTGCCAGCTTTGAAACTATAGAATTAAATACTTTTACTTCTGCAAAAAATTTATTATTCCCTTCAACTTGTTTTAGAACTTGCTTGGAAAAACTTGTTAGAACCTTTTTTTCATTTTTATCAAACTCGTACGTGTAATTTCTAAACGATTTCATAAATCTCCATATTAAACTTTAAGTGAAAGTAATTTCTCTCTCATTTTTTGATAACCCGGTTTTATTATCTTGTAAATGTAATCTAACCTGTCTTTATGGGGATTAAAAGCAGATTTCATTGCATTGATGGTTATCTTTTCAATGTCATCAAGAGAAATATTGAAATACTTTATTGCTACAAGAAATTCTTTTGTTAAAGTAGTATCGCTCATTAATCGGTCATCAGTATTAATCGTTACCCTAAATTTTTCTTTATAGAAAATTCCGAACGGATGGTTTTCAATTTTATCTATAGCACCAGTATGAACATTACTAAGCAGACAAATTTCCAGTGGAATTCTTTTATCAAGAATGTATTGGGCAAGGTCTCCAAGTCCAACAACATTACCATCTTTATCAAAAGTAATATCTTCAGTCAGCCTGGTTGCATGTCCAATTCGATGAGCACCGCACCATTGCAAAGCTTGCCAGATAGATTCTTTGCCAAATGCTTCGCCAGCGTGAACGGTGATATTAAAATTAGCCCGCTGAATAAATTGAAAAGCCTCAAGGTGTTTTTTGGGTGGGTAACCGCCTTCTTCTCCGGCAAGATCAAATCCAACAACACCTTTTCGGCGATAGTTTACAGCTAATTCTGCAATATCCAGATTATTAATTTTATTTCTCATACCACAAAGAATTAAACCGTAACCAACACCAAAATCTCTTTTACCTCTTTCAAGTCCTTCAAGCACTGCATTAACAACATCATCTTCATGAAAATCTTTCGAAGTATGAAAGATTGGGGAAAATCTTGTTTCTACATAACATACTCCATCATTTTTCATGTCTTCCATCATTTCATAAGCCACTCTTTCAAGCGATTCTCTGTTATTCATAACTGCACAGGTGTGTTCAAATCCTTGAAGAAATTCTACCAGGTTTCCTTTATTTGCTCCACGATGAAACCAGATTGCTAATTCTCCGGCATCTTTAGTGGGCAATTTTTTGTATCCAATATCTGCTGCAAGTTCAATAATAGTTTGTGGTCGTAAACCACCATCAAGGTGATCGTGAAGTAAAACCTTGGGTACTTCCTTAATAATTTGTTCTATTTCCACAGTGGTTCCTATTTTTATTCAAAAAATATTCTTTTAAATCTGTAAAATCAATTTTAGTTCTTTACAAAGAAATAAAAGTAATAGGGTTGGATATCTATAACTGCAATTATTTTGTTAAGTTCTGGTATTTATCTGGTAAGGGACCTTACTCAAAGAATTTTAATTGTCATATTGAGCGAAGCGAAATATCTCAAAACAGTTTGAAATCGAGGTGTCGAGATTCTTCACTCCGTTCAGAATGACAATTTTGCGTAAGGTGACCTGGTAACTAAAATTTTCAATTATCATCTTCAATGGAATAAATTAATACCAAATACTCCTTGACTATCCATACCTAAATTGGTAATTTTTCACATCAATTTAAAAGAAAAACTTATATTATTTAGGAGTTTAAATGAAGCGCACCATAATTTTTTCCATATTATCTGCTTTGTTGATGTTAAGTTTAAGCGCATTTCAATGTTCATCTACTGAATTAACAAGCGCAAAATTATACATTCAACAAAAGAATTACGCTAAAGCCATTGAAGCATTGAAAAAAGAGGTCGAAAAAAATCCTAAAAGCGACGAAGGTTTTTATTTCTTAGGTTATCTTCATGGTGAACAAGGTAATTATAAAGACATGATGGATGCATTTGATAAATCATTAGCCATCAGTAAAAAATTTGAAAAGAATATTGTTGATTCCAAAAAAGCTTATTGGGCAAATTCGTTTAACCGAGGCGTAGCATTTTTTAATAAATCCGCCAAAGCTACCCAGGAAGATAGTGTTAAAGGTTATATGGATAAGGCTATTAGTTCTTTTAATGATGCAATAATGATCGAGCCAGATTCTGCTGATACTTACAAGAATTTATCCTTTGCATTGCTTCAAACAGGTAAAGCTGATGAAGCGGTTCAACCATTAGAAAAATTAATTAAACTAAAGAAAACACCGGATTCTTATAGAATTTTAGGACAATTATATATCCAGAAAGGTCTTACAGACCAGGGTATTTACAAGCAATCAAAAAAAGCCGAAGATAGTTTGGCGGCTGTAGCTAATTATAATAAAGCAATTGTTGTTTTAGAAGAAGGAAGGAAACACTTTCCGGAAGATTCAGACATTTTATTCTTCTTATCAAATGCATACGTTTCTGCCAACAAAGCTGAAGTTGCGATGGATGTATTTAAAGCTGGTGTAGAAAAAGATCCAACCAATCAATATTACAGATATAATTTTGGTACATTATTATTGCAGGCTAATAAGTTTGAAATGGCAGCAGAACAATTTCAGAAAGCAATTGATATAGACCCGAAATACCATAGCGCTTATTATAACCTTGCAGTAACTTATGTTAGATGGGGAACTGCACTACGCGAAAAAGCCGATGTCGCTGGTGTAGAGGATCCAGAACGCAAGAATAAGTATAAACAAGCATTGCCTTTATTGCAGAAAGCATTGGAAATAAAACCTGATGATGCAATTTCCTGGGAAACTATTGCCAAAGTTTATGCAGTTTTGGGAATGAATAAAGAATCTCAGGATGCTTTTAGTAAGGCAGATCAATTTCGTAAATAAAATTTTTTATTGTAAGTTAAGCCCAAGAATTGTTTTCCAAACAATTGTTGGGCTTTTTTATTATAATTTAAACAAAGGAAAAATCATGAATTCAAATTCTCAGCAACAAAATCAACAAATAAATATTGAGCTTGGTGAAAAGGAAGCCGAAGGTATTTACTCTAATCTTGCCATCATTACACATTCACCTGCGGAATTTATTATTGATTTTACTCGCGTTGTACCAGGTGTACCAAAAGCCAAAGTACATGCACGAATTATAACTACACCACAGCATGCAAAAATGCTTCTAAGAGCGTTAACAGATAACATAGAAAAATTTGAAGCAAGATTTGGTGAAATAAAAATTGAAAATCAGCCAGCACCACAACAGTTTGGTTTTATGAATGTAAAAAAAGACGAGAAGATAAATTAGTTGTTACAGGATTTCCCCAAAAATGAAATAATAAAATATTTCTTTTATGAAAAAATTTATTCTACATAAATGTACGTTTCTGTTTTTCATAATATCAATTAAAGTAATCTTTTCACAACAGCTTGCCTTTAAAAATTACACCGTAGAAGATGGATTAGTTCAATCATGTGTTTATACAATCCTGCAGGATAGAGAAGGATATTTATGGTTTGGTACCGAAGGCGGACTTTCCAAATTTGATGGATTAAAATTTACCAATTATAATTCTTCCAATGGTCTCTCGCAAAATGAGATTCGATGTTTAACCCAGGATAAGGAAGGTAATATTTGGATCGGAACTGAAAATAAAGGAGTAGTAAAATTTGATGGAAAGAATTTTAGAATATTTGATGAAACAAATGGCTTAACAAACAATACTGTTCTTTCAATTTTCCAGGATACTGATAATTCAATTTTATTTGGTACTGATGGTGGAGGCATAACGAAACTTAAAAATTCCAAATTTTATTATATTACAAAAAAGGATGGGATTGCCAGGGATACTGTTAGAAGAATTTATAATGATAGTAAAGGAAATATTTGGTTTTGTTATTCAAGTGCGGGTGGTGGAGTTACCAAATATGATGGTAAAGAATATAAATCTTACACAACTAAAGATGGTCTTATTAGCGACGATGTGATAAGCATTTGTGAAGATTCGCAAAACAATATATGGTTTGGTACATACCGGGGAATTTCCAAATTTGATGGCAAGCGTTTTATTAATTTTGATTCTAAAAATGGATTACCTAATGATCCAATCCTTACAATAAAGGAAGATCAAAATAAAATTATTTGGATTGGTACATATGGAGGTGGGTTGGTTAAATATGAAAATGATAAATTTTCTATTTATACAATTCAAAACGGATTAACTGGAAATATTGTTTATGCTATTCAGGTTGATTTACGCGGGGATGTTTGGCTGGCAACGAATAATGGAGTTAATAAAATTCCAGCCGAAAGATTTTATTCCTATACTCTAAAAGATGGACTTCCAAATGAACAAGTTTATGCAATAAATCAGGACAGAGACGGTAGTATCTGGCTTGGTACTTACGGTGGAGGAGCTATAAAAATTGAAGGTAAAAAAATAATTGCTTTCAATTCTACAAAAGGATTTCCGGATGATTATGTTTCTTCAATCTTTGTAGATAGGCAAGGTGTTGTTTGGTTCGGAACCTTAAATTCAGGCATCGTTAAATTGCAGGATGGAAAATTTACTTCATATTCCGAAAAGGAAGGGTTGATAAATAAATATGTTTTTACTATTGCCGAGGATGAAAAAGGAAATTTATGGATTGGGACTAAATCTGGTGCAAGTTATTTTGATAAAAAGAAATTTATTAATTTTAACAAAAGAAGTGGATTAATTGGTGATATAGTTTATTCAATTTATACGGATAAAAACGGCGACGTCTGGTTTGGTACTACTAATGGTGTTAGCAAACTTTACAACGGGAAATTTTTCAACTATACAATTAATGATGGATTAGCCGATAATAATGTTACACAAATTAAAGAAGATTCCTTTGGTAATATTTGGTGTGTTACACAAGATGGAATAAGTAAATTCATCAAAACAGGATTCAAAAGCTATAAAATTGGTTTGTCGAGTAATTCTTGTTATAGTCTCATTCAAGAAGGACCATTCCTTTACATTGGTACAAGCAATGGTATAAATAAAATTGACTTAGAAGATTTGGGGAACGAAAAGTATGTTTTAAAGCCTGTTATATATACAGCTAAAGAAGGGTTGGCTGGATCCGAATGTACCCAGGCAGGGATGTTTGTTGATAAGCAAGGTAATTTATGGTTTGGAACGCTAAAAGGTGTTACAGTTTTTAATCCAGGCAATCAACCTAATCCTACACCACCTTCAGTTTATTTACAGCATCTTAAGTTGTTTGATACTGAAATCAAGATAAATGATAACTTATCATTTTCGTATAATCAGAATTACATTAATTTTGAGTTTAATGCAGTAAGTTTTGCTTCACCAGATAAAATAAAATATTTGTATGCACTTGATGGAATTGATCTTAATTGGAAAGAGACAAATCAGCGATCCATAACTTATCCATACTTGCCACCAGGAACGTATAATTTTAAGGTAAAGGCAATCAACAGTGATGGAATAATAAGTGACCATATTGCACAAGTTTCCTTTATCATCAATCCGCCATTTTGGTCTACCTTTTGGTTTAGAACCATTAGCTCCCTTATGCTGGTATCTATGGTTTACGGAATTTATTTATACAAAACCAAGCAAGTTAAAAGAAGAAATATTGAACTTGGTATTATGGTTAGTGAAAGAACAAAAGAACTTGAATTAGAAAAAAATAAGTCTGATGACCTGCTCCAAAATATTTTACCAGTTAGTTTAGTTGAAGAATTAAAGAAAAATGGTTTTGTTCAACCAAGAGAATTTAAAAATATCAGCATTATGTTTACAGATTTCAAAGGATTCACTTACATTGCTAACATACTTCCAGCTGATAAATTGGTAAAAGAATTAAATGATATTTTCAAAGAATTCGATGTAATTATTGAAAACCACAACCTGGAAAAATTGAAAACAATTGGTGATAGTTATATGGTTGGAGCCGGTTTACCGCAAGAAGCAGAAGATCATGCAGTTAGAATTATAACAGCAGGTTTGGAAATGCAATGCATGTTAAAAGAAAGGAATAAAACTTCTGCAATTAAATGGGAAATGAGAACTGGTATACATTCCGGACACGTAATAGCTGGTGTTGTTGGTAAGAAAAAATTCACTTATGATATTTGGGGTGATACGGTTAATATTGCAAGCCGAATGGAAAGCGCTGGAATTCCGGGGGAAATAAATATTTCTGCTTACACTTATATGTTGATTAAAGATTTTTTTAATTGTGAGTATAGAGGTAAAGTTTCCACAAAAGGATTGGGTGACCTTGATATGTACTTCGTTAAAGGGAAAAAATAACCTTAATTTTACTGCATAAATAATCTTCTTGAACAATTTTCTAAACTCCCTTTAACTTTATTTTTTTATTTTCGATTCTAAATTACAAAATTGACAATCTGCCTTAAATCCTTTACTTTGTGATAAGTGGTACACTTAAAGGTAAGTGGCTTGACTTTGAAAGGAAGATTGCCAAAATTCCATCGGGATATTTTAATAATTATAAGGTGAGACTATGAAAAAGGTATTTACAATATTTTATTTGTTCATTCTGCTAATTATAAGCAGTTATTCGCAAAGTGCAGATACAATTAAATACAATTGGTATATGGACATTCCAGGTTTCGGTTTAGATAATGTAGCATCCGGGATCTTTTTGGAAGGTCAACACATGACACTTGAACCAACAACCCTTCCCCCTTCAGCCGCCAGATATCAGTGTGTTTTTGATGCATTAGTCGGTTCAGAATTAGGTTTTGAAGATGGTGCAATAAATAATAATATAGAAATAAATGTAATGTTAAAACAACTTGATCAGGATTCTTGTAAATTTGAAATGGTTGTTGGTAATACAGTTTTTTTGTACATGGAAGTAGAAGTACTTGATCAAGGTGTGTATTATTCGGTGGATAGCAGCTATTATTTTAAGAATGGAAAGAAAGCTTATTTAATTATTCCTCTTACAGAAGCATTTAAAGGTTTTTGTACCAATGTTGGAATAAATGTTTATGATGGTGTATCATTTGTGTATGTTATTAATGACCCAATTACTGGTCTACCAAGGTTGGTACCTAACGGTTTAACTTGGGCTATGGAAGAACGTGCCCCGGGAGACACTGTTATAAATTTAAGGTTAGAACACTTTTCCAAATTTGGCGGAGGTGGTAAAACTCTTGTTACCAAAGTTGAGGATCAAAACAATAAACCAACTGTATTTAATCTTGCTCAAAATTATCCTAATCCTTTTAATCCATCAACAAAAATTTCCTTTAGCTTACCCAGCGATGGTTATGTTTCATTGAAACTTTATAACACACTTGGTTCTGAAGTTGAAACTCTATCTTCTGAATTTAAGAAAGCTGGAAATTATGAAGTTACATTTAATGCTAGCAGATTAAATTCCGGAGTTTACTTCTATACTTTGAGATATAATAATCTTACACAATCTAGAAAAATGATATTAATTAAATAAAAAATAATTATCTTACAACCGCAGTTACTCTGCGGTTTTTTTTCCCCTTTATTGCAGGATTCTTATGAGCAAAAGTAAAAATTTAGCAATCCTTTTATTGTCGTCATCCATATTGTTTTTTGTAAATGGTTGCTTCGATTCTCCAAAGGAACCGGTTTTTCCTAACTGGGATGTTGAACTAAATATTCCTATAACCCAGCGTTCTTATAAACTATCAGAGATAATTAAGCCGGATAAAAATCCTAATTTAAGTATTGTTGATTCTACTGGCAGCGATAGCCTGTATGTTTTTTTAGCCTCCGACTTAGAGAATACTTCGCCTATTGCTAACCAAATAAAGGTACCTGTTAAATTAGTGCCGGACGATTTGGATATAAATGGTACTGGCAGCGGAAGTAACGATCTTATCTATAATGCAGATGTAAACTATCGTTTAGATACAGCCGAATTTAAAAGTGGTTCATTGTATTTGGCACTTACGAATAATTCAATTACTACTCTTACTTACGAATTGAAGGTTCCCGGTTTTAAAAGAAAAAGTGATAGATCAATTCTTAAAATGCAGGGTAACCTTAATCCAGGTGACAAAAAATTAATTGAAGTTCTTCTAAGTGAATATATTTATGCGCAAATGAAAAAGGGGGGGTTTTCCAATACGGATTCTACACAAAAATCTGATGGAATTCTTATCCGGGGTAAAGCCTCTTCGACCGGAGGTGGGAATGTTGATTTTAAAACTCAGGTAACCAACAGCGAAATTACATTGAGCCATTTAGTTGGTAAGCTAAAAAAAATCGATCTGGGTTTTCAGAAACAAGAATTTAATGACGTATTTGGAAAACAAACACAGGACTTTAATTCTAAAATTAAATTTAAAGGAACACGAATTGGATTCGAAGCCAAGTCTATTGGATCTTTAAGGAACCTGAAAATTCTTATCAGCTCTCTTAGAATTGCCGGGTATAATAAGTTGCCTAATGGATCGTACGGAGCACCTTACTATTTAAAAATCCTTTCCAATGAATTCTATTCTGATTCTTTAGTTGCCGGCACAACAATGAAAAGATTTTTTGATGAAAACAATACTAACCTTTTAGAATTTCTACAAAAATTTCCGGAGCTAATTACTGTTGAAAACAAATTTTTAATTGATAATGAAAATCCCAATGTTGGTGGATCAATCTCTGATCAGGATTCGATCAAAATTATTTTGGATATTTCTGCTCCAATAATAATATCAGTTTCTGATGCTGGTTTTACAGATACAACGACGGTTGACATTTCCAATAATGATCGCGAAGATATTATTAAAAGCAATGAAGCAAAATTGACTGTTGAGATGGAAAATCATATTGCGTTAGGTGTAATTGCTAAATGTACTTTCGCTGATAAAAATTACAAACCATTATTCTCTATAAGGAATGAAGCAGCCAGCGGCGAAATATTTGAAATACCACCATCGGCAGTTGATAATAATGGAGTATCTTCCCAGCCATCAATTTCTAAGATAACCTGCGTTTTGAACGATGTTGAATTTCAAAAATTAAAAGATGCGGAATATATAATTTTTAATGTTAAACTGCGCTCTACCGGAAGCACGAGCACTGCATTTGGACCTTTTGTTCAGGTAAGGGCAAAGGATTTTATAAAGTTCAAAGTATATGGCGGTGTAAACTACAACTTAGATCCTGAAAATTTGAAGTAGGAAAACACCATGAAAAAAATATTTATAATAATCGCCTTATTCAATTTTTGTGTTATGGATTTATATGCGCAGATGGGATCGGTTGGAACATCAGACGCTCGATCTGTAGGAATGGGGAAAACATCTACGTCAACTTCGCGCGGAGTTTTTTCTATTGGCTACAATCCGGCTAATCTTTTGTTTGATGAAGATAATCATTTTGAATTTGCTACCGTTATTCCTTTCCCAAATTTAAATATGAGATTTGGAACTAACTTTATTACAATAAAAGATTACAATTATTTCTTTGGTGGAGTTAAGGACGAATCGGGTAAAACTGTTGGAAGATATCTTTCGGAGTCTGACAAGAATAATTTAAAAACAATATTTAGTGGCGGAGGATTTTTTGTTGCAGATTTTTCAACTTCCATTTTTACGGCTACACTAAAAATAAATGATGAAGTTGGAGCATTTGGGTTTGGGATAAATGATATCATTGCGTTTAAAGCAACTTTCCCGGGACAATTAATTAATTTAGCTTTAGAAGGAAATCCAATCGGTTCAGTTTATAATTTTAATGATGCAAATGCAAAAGGCTGGTGGTTAAGGGATTATTCTTTAACTTATTCCCGTGCTTTACCGGAAATTTCTACAAAGTATTTTAAAAAACTTTCGGCGGGAATTTCTTTCAAATACATCCAGGGATTTGCTTATGCAGGAATTGATAAAATTGAAACATCACTTTCAACTGGAGCGCACAATGAAATAACAGCTAAAGGCAATGTACTTGCTCATTCTTCTTTCTCAGATGATTTTCAAGTTAAATATGATTTTGATTCAACCGGTACAAAGCAAGATGCGTCAGTTGGTCCTTTCCCTTCACCAGCCGGAACAGGTTTAGGAATTGACTTTGGCATTTCTGCACAACTTGATGATGTTTGGACTTTCGGTTTAGCTTTAACTGATATTGGAAGTATTAACTGGAATAAAAATGTAGCAATGTATTCTTCAAATACAGTTATGATTTTAAGAGATATTACAAACAAAGAAGAAGTTGATTCACTAAAAGATGTATTTACTGGTAAAGGTAAATTTGTAAATGAAGTTTCTACTCCGTTACCAACAGCCCTTAGGATTGGCGCTTCTTTTCAATTAGATAAATATGTCAGCGGCTCATTCCCCGGCTCTTTGCTGCTTGCATTGGATTATAACCAGGGATTTAATGATCAACCCAGGAATAGCAAAAATCCCAGGTTATCACTTGGCGCAGAGTGGAAGCCGATGAATTGGATTCCATACATCAGAACTGGTTTTTCATTTGGTGGTGCAGATGGTTTTGGTTGGGCGTTTGGATTCGGTTTTAATGCTGGAATATTGGAGTTTAATTTTGCTTCACCTGATTTTCATTATTTGTTTATGGCAAATCAGGCTAAGAGAATTTCACTTGCTATTGGATCGCGGTGGAAGTTTTAAGTTTTTTTGTGAATCAAGAAAATAAATTTGGAATGACGGGTTCACGAAAAATTTAGTAAATAAGTATTTAGTATTTGATTCTTAAAAGTTTATTTACTTCTGTGCTTTTATCAAATTTATAATTGCAAAAACAATAAAGACAATGTTTGCAAACCAAGCCGTTAGCAATGGATCGAGAACACCATTTTTTCCAAATGCCTGGCTGATTTTCATAAATCCAAGATAGATAAAAGTAAAAAGCAAACTTATACCAAATTGAAGAGCCAATCCTCCCCGGCGTTTACTTGCCGCCAACGGGAGCCCAATAAATACAACAATAAAACTCGCAATGGAAAAAGCATACCGGGAATGATATTCAATCAAAGTCCGGGTTGGGTCATTACCGGTTCTTGCCTGGTTTTCATAATATTTTTTCAGATCAGGAATGGACATCTCTTCCGGTTTTTCCTGTTTAGTTTTTATATCCATTGGTTTAAAATTTAACTCTTTTAAAATTTGATGAGTAAACTTTTCTACTGATTCATGGTTACCATTAAAAATTCTTTTAGTACCGTTAAATGCTTCCCATTGTTGCTTAAGCGAATCATATTTCATTCTTCCAACATCAATCCGGGAGGTCATTTCTGCCGGAATATTTTTGTTAAACTCCTGAATGCTTACTCTGTTTGCTTGTTGGTTCTGAACATCATAATAGGATATCCAAACAATTCTTGTATTGCTATCCTGAAAAAAAATATTACTTCCGGGAGGTGGTATATCTTTTTTCATGTAAGTTATTTCTATGTTAACTTTTCCTTTGTTAGCAAGAGGAACAACATAACCACCAAAGTAAACTGAAAAAATACTTATTACTAAAGATGTTGCAAGATACGGCAACATAATTCTGTAAATGCTTGTTCCGGCAGAGCGGATTGCGGTTAATTCGTTTTGGTTCGCCATCTTTCCAGTTGTAAATAAACAAGCAAGGAATACCGCCACCGGAGTCATTAATCTTAGAATCTCTGGAATAAAATAAAGGTAATATTCAAAAATAATTTGATAGGGAACAGATTGATCAATAAAATCATCAAGATTTTCCATCATATCTATTACTACAAAAATAATTGCAAAGGCAATTAATCCGAATACAATAGTTTGCAGGAATTGTTTTATAAAATATCGATCAATTATTTTCATTTACTTCTTGAGATGATCTCCAATTTTTAGGAATAAGTTTTTGCAAGAATGAAAAATCCAAAGTAATTGTTTCCCTTGCCGATTTTACTGTTATTATAATTCCGAAAATTCCTAAAACAATATTTGCGCTCCACATACCCAAAAATGGTGAAAGCAAACCACGGTCAGAAAGTTTTTCGCCTCCAATTAAAAAAGCCCAGTAGATTAAAAAGAATACTATACTTATTCCTGCTGCTACACCTATTCCTCCTTTCCTGGTCATCATACCAAGCGGCGCTCCAATAAGAATAAAAACAATACACGCTGCAGGAAGCGAATATTTTTTGTGAATTTCAACTTCATATTTATTTATATCTTCTTTGTTACTTTTAAGATATTCTACATCAGAAAGTATTACATTTTTTGCTGAGTTAATCCTATCCTTAACTCTTAATAAAACAAATTCATCTGAACTGGAAGCTGTAGTAGTAGGCACTGTTAAGTTCGCTTTCAAAGTAAAAAAATCTGCAGCATCATTTCTTAGTCTTGTTAGAAAAGTATTTCTGATCTTCTTCAAACTATCAACAATAACCATCATATCGCCTGCACTTAATTCTCTATCTCCACGCTGCCCACCGGGTGTGGATTGCTGGAAGGTAAATTGTTCAGCATCCATAAGAATTCTGTGTTTTGAAAAAATTAATTTTCTATAAGCTGCATTATCACTAACACCTTGTTGATGGATTTCACCATCGCTTAAATCCATAATTAATTTTCTTTGATCACCTGAAAAATAAATTTTTCCCTTCTTTGCAGTAATCACATTCATCCTGGATGGATCGTTATAATCATAAATTATTACATCTTCTAATTCATTACTATTTTCCTGAATCTTTTTTACCAGAATTGCATAGTTTGAAACTTCCTGTGAAAAAAGTCCTGGTACTAAAGATAGTGTTGGTTTTTTGTTAGAGATATCCTGCATAAGAATTCTTGCAGCATGATTTGCATCTGGATAAATATTATTATTGAACTCGATTAGCAATAAACCGATTATAGCGCTTACAATTAAAGAAGGGAACATCATTTTGTAAATGCTTATTCCAGATGCTTTCATTATTGCAACTTCATTATTGTTAGACATGTTTCCATATGCCATTAGTGTTGCAACAAGAACAGACATTGGGATAACGAGTACTACCATCCAGGCAAGATTATATGCAATCAGTTTGGTTATTATCCAAAAACCTAATCCTTTTCCTACAAGTCTATCAGCAAACTTTGTTAAGAAATTAAAAAGTAACATAAAAATTAATGTAACCAGCGAAAACAAAAATGGACCAATATGATTTTTAAGTATGTAGCGGAAAAGGATCATTTATTTTAATTATTTACTTTATAACTAATTGGAAAAACAGTAAAGCCTTCTTGTCTTAATTCTTATATCTTATTAGATTTGTATCAAATTTTACAGAATCTTTTCTAAATGCTGGTTTCTTAAATAATGATCTGCTTAAGAAATAACAAGATAAAATTAACTGTAATAAAGATAAATATTTCTTGCTGAGGTTGAAAGGAAGAAAATTTATTTATCAATGGTTAAATTGTAAACAGATAAGAAATAAAACCGTAAAAATTTACTAAGAAACTAAATATAAATTTTGTAAATTCATTAAGTAAAATTTTCAATAAAATCAATATTGATTACTGAAGAGGAATAAAGTGGAAAAAGTAAAGAATTACATTCTGGCTAATTATGATAGTTATGTTGAAGAATTAAAAGATTTTTTAAAAATCCCGAGCATAAGCACAATGCCAGAAAACAGAAACGATGTTGCTAAAGCCGCTGAGTTTGTGGCTGGTAAATTAAAAACTGCCGGATTAAGCCAGGTAGAAATCTATAAAACGGAAAATCATCCTATTGTTTATGGGGAGTGGTTAGGTGCGCCAGGAAAACCCACGTTATTAGTTTATGGTCATTACGATGTTCAACCGGTTGATCCTATTGAACTTTGGACAAATCCTCCATTTGAACCAATTATTAAAGATGGAAAAATTTGGGCACGTGGTGCTACAGATGATAAAGGTCAGATGTTCGTTCATATTAAAAGTGTAGAAGCATTTTTCAAAACATATGGAAGCCTTCCGATTAATATTAAATTTCTAATTGAAGGTGAAGAAGAAATAGGAAGTGAGAGCTTGGGATCATTCCTTGAACAGAATAAAGATTTGTTAAAATGCGATGCAGTTTTAGTTTCAGACACTTCTATGTATGCTCCTGGTGTCCCTTCATTAACTTATGGTTTACGCGGTTTAGCTTATTTAGAAATTGAAATAACCGGACCGAATAAAGATCTTCATTCTGGTAGCTTTGGTGGTGCTGTTTCAAACCCAATTAATGTATTAACCGAGATAATTGCAAAACTTCATGATAAAAATGGGAAAGTAACAATACCAAATTTTTATAAAAACGTTATTAAAATTACAAAGAAGGAAAAAGATAATTTTGGGAAACTTAAATTTTCCGATAAGAAATATGCTAAAGAATTAGGAGTTGCAGAATTATCTGGCGAAAAAGGATTTTCAACCTTGGAAAGATTGTGGACAAGACCAACATTAGATTGCAATGGAATTTGGGGAGGATTTATTGGTGCAGGAGCTAAAACTGTAATTCCATCTAAAGCCACTGCAAAAATTAGTATGCGCTTAGTCCCTAACCAAGATCCGAATAAAATCGCCAATCTATTTACAAAGTATATTAAATCAATCACACCAAAAAGTGTTAAAGTTAATGTTAGAAATCTACATGGTGGATATCCTGTTTTAGTACCGCTTGAAGATAAAATAGTTTCTAAAGCAGCAATTGCTATGGAAAAAGCCTTTGGAAAGAAAACCATTTTTATGCGTGAAGGCGGCTCTATACCAATTGTAGTGGAATTTGTAAAAAGCCTTAAGATCCCTGCAATCTTAATGGGCTTAGGTCTGGATAGTGAAAATGCACATTCTCCTGATGAGCATATGGATTTATCTCATTTTAAATATGGGTTGCTCTGTTCAGCATATTTCATTGATGAGTTATCGAGCTAATAAATATTAAACAACTTACAATAGTATTGGGATTAGTAAACTGGTAGGATGGAGGGGTAATTGTTTATGAAAAATAATCTTCCTTTTTATATTATTTTAATTTTTACTTCTATTATTTTGATATCCTGTGGCAAAGAAGAAGATAAAAATTTGCAAGGTGAAGACCCTGCTTTTTCTGAACAGAAAGATCAAAGCATTCAGTCGTATAATATTGATGTGCAAAAGGAACAAACACAAAATAGAAATCCTTGCGATACGATTGCATTGAAAGAGTATATTCTAAATAATTATCCTGCAGGTTCCTATTTGTTGGAGTTTGATAGAACACTCACATACAACATTCCCAAATCAGCGGTTATTTATTACAAATCCGATGCAAGTTATGTATTTGCAGTAATTGCAAAATCGAAATCTGGGGAAAGATTAATTGAACGCAAAAATATAAGAGGATTTGAATCAAGTTTTATAAATCTTGATAGTACCAAATTAGGAACGGCATTCTTTTTCTTAACACTATTTACCTGTAATAATGATGGATTTTCAAAAATTTGGGAAAGAGAAATTCCTATACATGGCGGATTCAACAAAATTTCTATGAAAACCTGGAAGGCAAAGGGAACACCATATATAGAAACAAACTATGAAGATGGGATAATTGTAGGTCATCGTAATTATAATTTTTTTATGCTGCATGGAATAAAATCTTACCCGCATCTTTTGGAAACTTATGAAGGACTGGCAAGAAAAAGAACTATGGCGAACGTAAATGATGATATTTATCCTGATTATTATGAATATCATTTTTACAATCTTGCAGATAGAATCAGATCTGCGGATTCTGTTGCTTTCATATGGAAAGTAAAAGATAGTTTGTATGTAAACACTAAAAATCCACGGCAAACTAGACCGTACTGATAATATAAAATTTCATTATCTTTAGAACGCATTTTATATTTTTCAAACACACCTTAGGGCAAAAAATTACTCCCAGGGTTTTTAAAATTATTTCTTTCTATTTGGTTTTTTAATTTTAAGTTAGAGTTATTAGGAGATTTAATGTCGGAACTGGAATTGAATGTTGCATCTAGACTAGATGTTTATTTGTCGCTATACAATAATATGCAAGTTGATAATCAAAATAATACCGTTAAAGTTTATGATAATTTGCTTGAAGAATATCAAACACTTCGTAATGGTGTTGGTTTAAGGGATATTTCTACCAATTGTATTCTTGAATTTGCGGGCGGTGAGAGTTTAGATTTTCTAAATAGAATAACTACTAATTTATTAAGGGATCTTCAACCAAATAACTTTCGTGTAACTTTATTTACAAATGAAAAAGGAAGAATTATTGAACGCGGAGATGTAATTAGATGCAATGGATCTATTTTACTATTAAGCAGCGCTCATTGTAAAAATAAACTTTTCAGTTGGGTGAACAAGTATATTATAATGGAAGATATTAAAGTAGTTAATGCAACTGGTAATTATAATATATATGAATTAATCGGACCTCAGGCAGAATCTTTTGCTACACTTATTTTTGATAATGATGTGGATAAATTGTCACTTAATCAGGTAAAAAGTTGTAATGTTGATGGAAATGAATATTTAGTACTTAAAAAGAAAGAATTTGGATTGGATAAGTTCGTCATACTTCATAAATCAAAACCTGATGGCAAATTTGTAAAACATTTATTTGAACAAAAAAGTGTTTTTGATTTTAGATTAATTGGTGAAGATGCCTATGAAAAATTTCGAATTGAAATGGGAATTCCAATTGCACCAAATGAACTAAATGATGCCTACAATCCTCATGAAGCAGGATTAATAAACGAAGTGAGTTTTACAAAAGGATGTTTCATTGGTCAGGAAGTTATTGCACGTTTGGATACTTATGATAAAGTTCAGAAATCTCTTACTGGGGTAATAATAAATTGTCAGGAAATTCCTTTGGGTAGTTTGGTATTGTTGGAAGCTAAGAATGAAATTGGTAAGATTACTTCAATTACATATTCTCCTTTCCTTAAAAAATTTATTGGTTTGGCTTATGTAAGAAAAGAATTTAAGATTAATGGTACAATACTTATTGCTAAAGCTGATGATGGATTAGAATATCCAGTAACAATTTGCGATCTTCCTTTTAAAAGATGAAAATATATACTAAGACTGGGGATAGAGGGGAGACAAGTTTAATTGGCGGAAAGCGGGTAACAAAAGATAATTTGCGAATTGATGCTTATGGAACGATTGATGAACTTAATTCCGCACTTGGCATTGCAATAATTGAAATAAAAAACGAAGCATTAATAAAACTCCTTCAAAAAATTCAGAATCAGTTATTTGTTGTTGGTTCTGATCTGGCAACACCAAAATCTGAAACATCTGAAAAACTAAACATTGCAAAAATTACAATAGATTATTATGAAGGAATTGAGAAGGAGATAGATTTTTTTTCCACTCAGCTTCCGGAATTGAAAAATTTTATCCTACCAGGTGGTTCCAAAGGTGCTTCTTATCTTCATCTGGTAAGAACAATCTGTCGTCGTGCAGAAAGAATAGTTGTGGCACTAAGTAAATCTGTTGATATTGGTGAGAATATAATCATATATTTAAACCGTCTTTCAGACTTGTTCTTTGTCTTAGCAAGATATGAAAATAAAGTTCTTAATATCCCTGATATTATTTGGAAGATGTAGAAAATTAAAAGCTACTTTTCCATTATCATTATTCCGAAATCTGAGTTAGATTCCGGGGGTGAAATTGGTTTCGACGGGGTTAGAAGGCTTTGAACTGCGCACCGTGATCTCCAATTACACGTTAAACGTTGGAAACAAAAATATAAACGGCGAATATAATTACGCCCTAGCTGCTTAATCCCGTAAAGCGGGAGCAGCCGTTCATTATTTTTCCTCATACCGGGGAATAATTGAACGTCGCTTAGGTATGATAGCTGAATCGAGTGCCAGGTAGATAAGGCGAAATAAACACTGGCGGGATTTAAAGACAGCTTTGCTTGTTAAGGAACTTTAAGTCTAAAAAAAATAACAGGCTATGTGTGTAGACGTTCACTGGATTTTAATTTCGGACGCGGGTTCGACTCCCGCCACCTCCACAAATATTTTGTATTATGTTTTATACTTATATACTTTTTAGCGAGATTGGGAATAAACATTATTATGGTTCGACAAAAGATATACCGACCAGATTGAATGAACATAATAATGGGAAAGTAAAATTCACAAAGCCATTCAGACCCTGGCAAATAGTTTATTATGAAGAATATCCCACCCGAAGTGAAGCTTGTAAACGTGAATTATTTTTTAAGAGTGTTGATGGACGTATCTGGCTAAAAAATAATAGAATACTCTAAGACAAGAAGAAATTTCGGACGCGGGTTCTGCACAGCATCCCTTTGGGAGACTCCCGCCACCTCCACAATTTTTACGTTTAATAACTGTAAAAAGCATTTCTATTTTCCAATCAAATTATTCCAAAACAAACAGATTTTTATTGCTTAGAAAAGTTTATTCATTTAAATTACATACGCTATGAAAAAAATTTCCTTTGCAAAAATGAGCGGCGCTGGTAACGATTTTATTCTATTCGATAGAAGGTTTAATCCGGATATGGAACTGCATCCCGCAGTTATAAAAAAATTATGTAATAGAAGAACTGGAATAGGTGCTGATGGAATCCTTATTATATCAGATTTTCCCGGTTATGATTTTATGATGGAATATTTCAATTCAGATGGTTCAACTGGTTCATTGTGTGGGAATGGTGCAAGATGCGCAATCAGATATGCACATTTAAGTGGCAGAATAAATAATGCAACCACCAATTTTATCTCCAATAATGTCCAATATGCTGGTGAAATTCTGGATGCTGATAATGTAAAATTTTATTTATCTGAACCAAAGAATTTTAAGTATAATTTTAAAATTAAGACCTTTAATCAACTTGTCAGTTCAAGTTTTGTTGATACAGGTTCACCTCATGTTGTTATTAAATTGGGGGATGTATTGCAAAACGTCCAAATTCCAAATTCTTTTTATCAGGATTTAGATGATTTTCCAGTTGTTCAATATGGAAGAGAGATTAGAAATTCAAAAGATTTTGCTCCATCTGGCACTAATGTTAATTTTATAAAAATTGTTGATAATAAAATATTCATTAGAACTTATGAAAGAGGAGTCGAAGACGAAACTTTAGCCTGCGGAACTGGTTCTACCGCTGCTGCAATAATAAGCTATGTTAATGATAAACTAAAACCACCTATTACTGTTGTTACCAAAAGTGGTAATGAATTAATAATTGACTTTAAAGTTGAAGATCAGCATATAAGGAATTTATCCTTGACTGGTCCTGCGGAAATAACATTTACCGGGGAATTTTACTCAAGTTTATATTTTAATAATTCGGAGAAATAAATGGGAAAAGTAATTTTTTCAATTCAATATGATGTTAATTCACCTAAAAGGGATGAATATTTAGGTATTATGCGTGAATTGAAATCGCTTGTAAAAGCCGATGGCTTGATAAGTTATTCTGTTTTTGAAAAGAAAAATAAACAAAATAGCTTTGAGGAATTATATCAGTTTGAAAGTGAACAAGCATATGAAGAGTTTGATGATAATCAGGATGAGCGTGTGGATATTCTTATGTCCAAACTTTCAGACCTGATTAAAGAAAATTCTACAAAATACACAACAATGCACGAAGTTGTGGAATAGTAATTAAGGTATTTTCAAGTTTATATTGGGGCACAACTGATTTGACTGTGACCCCTCTATTTCTTTTATTGAGCAATCAGAATCCCAGTTTATTTTTTAGATTTGAAATAATAAGATCACATAGCTAACTTATTCTCCAAATATTATAATTCCAATATCAATGTCAAAACGAATTCATACTATTTACATATCATTTTTTTTCTTAGTAACAATAGTAGTAACTATATATCTAACAATTACCGGATTTAACTATTTCACAACACCAGTAACCGAACGTTTCTGGAATCCTGATTATTCTTCACTTAAACCAAGTGGTATAATTGGTCACGGAACCGGAATTATTGGCTCGTTATTGATGATAGCCGGTGTTGCTATTTATATGCTAAGAAAACGTGTTAGAAGATTTTTTCATATTGGAATTCTTAAATATTGGTTAGAATTTCATATCTTTTTATGTACTCTTGGTCCAATACTCGTTTTATTCCATACCTCATTCAAATTTGGGGGAATTGTTTCTGTAAGTTTTTGGAGTATGGTTGCAGTTGTACTTAGCGGTATCATTGGTAGATTTATTTATATACAAATTCCAAGATCTATACAAGGACAGGAATTGGGCATTAAAGAGCTTGATGAAATAAATTTTAATCTTAACTTTCGACTTAGAAATGAATTAAAAATAGAAGAAAGCATTCTTTTGGAAATAGAAGAAGCTGCTTCAATAAAAAGGTTTAAAAATTTGACTTTACTTAAAAGTATTTATTTAATATTTATTGATTACTATAAAACGAAGTTATTAGTTAGAAAATTTAAAAAGGAAATTAAAACAAAACAGCCAAATGCGAATGTTTCAGAAATAGTTAAGGCGGCTAAAAGTAAACTTATTCTATCCAGAAGAATTGGGTTACTCAGATCGATGCAGAGTTTATTTAAATACTGGCATGTAGCTCATCTTCCTTTTGCAATGGTAATGTTTTTAATAATGATAATTCACATAATAATTACAATAACTTTTGGTTATAAATGGATCTTTTAGGAGGAAAAAATGAAAATTAAACCACTTTATATTTACCTAAGTATAATTATTATTGCAGTAGTTCTTTTGATAATTTTTACAACTAATCAAGAAACTCCAAATACAAATATAGCAGCACAAATGCCTCAGGATGAAATTCATAAAGGATTAACAAAACCAGGTATGGGTGGTGGGCCATCCGGCTCAAACGTAAGTGAAGAAATTAAAAAAAGAATGGAGATGTTAAAGACTGCTTATGATAAAAATCCTAATGATACATTAAAAGCGCGAGAGTACGCAGAATTTCTTGCTGCTGCACATAAACCGAATGATGCAATTACTGTGTACGAAAAAATATTGAAAAAAGATCCTAAAAGAACAGATTTAAGATTTTCACTGGCTTTGATTTATTTCCATAGACAGGATTACGCTAAAGCCGAACAATTGATTTCCGAAGTTTTTAATTACGATAAAAAAAATGCTCAAGCCAGGTATAACCTTGGCGCCATAGCTGCAAATAAAGGTGAATCAGA
The DNA here is from genome assembly GCA_026390815.1 of Ignavibacteriales bacterium. Taxonomy (NCBI): domain Bacteria; kingdom Pseudomonadati; phylum Ignavibacteriota; class Ignavibacteria; order Ignavibacteriales; species Ignavibacteriales bacterium. The sequence goes on from JAPLFH010000007.1 coordinate 75,363, forward strand.
TAAAGCTAAACAATTATGGACTGAATTAGTAAAGGAGCAACCAAACACTGAATTAGGCAAAATGGCGCAAGAATCGCTTACCAGTTTAGGTAAATGATTTGATAGAAACATTCTTAGAAAATACATTAGCCTATATTTTAATTTTTTTAATTTTTGCCCTTGTACTTTTTATTTATATAAAAACGGTTGCCAAGAAATCTGACTCTGTAAAAGAAAAAATTAAAATAGCAAAAGAACTGGGGTTTCATGAACCTGTATCTTTACATCCGTACATAAATCATGAAATTTGCCTTGGGAGCGGTGCCTGCGTTCTTGCATGTCCTGAAAAAGATGTGCTTGGCTTAGTAAATGGAAAAGCTTTTACAATTAATGCTTCCAGATGTGTAGGTCACGGAGCCTGTTTTCATGCCTGTCCTGTTCATGCAATAACTTTAGTTATGGGGACTGAAACAAGGGGGATTGAATTACCACATGTATCCCAGGATTTTGAATCTAATGTTCCCGGAATTTATATCGCCGGAGAATTAGGTGGAATGGGGCTCATCAAAAATGCTGTAGAACAAGGTAAGCAGGCAGTTGAAAATATATCCAAGAACTTAAAACGATCCTCCAAAGCAAGCTACGATGTGGTAATCGTTGGAGCTGGTCCAGCAGGTATTTCTGCAACTTTAACTGCTGCAAAAAATAATCTTAAATTTCTAACCATTGAACAAGACAGTTTAGGTGGAACCGTCTTTAATTTCCCGCGTGCAAAACTGGTTATGACTTCCCCAATGGATTTACCTTTATATGGCAAAATAAAATTGATGGAAACTTCAAAAGTAAAACTACTTGATTTATGGAAAGAAATTCTTCAAAAGAACAATATAAAAATTAATGAACAGGAAAAAGTTATTAATATTGAAAAAAAGGAAGATCATTTTATAATTGTTACAAGTTGTAGCACTTATACTTCCAACGCAATTTTACTTGCTATTGGTAGACGCGGTTCTCCGCGGAAACTTGGAATACCTGGTGAAGAATTGGAAAAAGTAAGTTACAGGCTTTTAGAACCAGAATATCTTAAAAATCAAAATGTATTAATTATCGGTGGTGGGGATTCTGCAATTGAATCCGCTTTACTTTTAGCTGATGATAATGAAGTTGTTATTTCATACAGGAGTAATTCATTTAGCAGAATAAAACCAAAAAATCTCGAGAGAATAATTAAAGCACAATCTGAACAAAAATTAAAAATAATTTTTAATTCAGGCGTGGAAGAAATAAAGGAAGATAAAGTTATTCTTAAAATGACGGATAATTCCTTGGTTGAATTAAAAAACAATCTTGTTTTTATTTTTGCGGGTGGCGAACTGCCAACACAATTTCTTGAAAAAACTGGAATTAAAATCACTAAAAAATTTGGAGAAACAATATTAAAGCATTGATTAAGAATTTACTATTTCTTTTTCTTCTCTTTAGTAGTCAAAAAATTCTCGCTCAAATTTCACCTGGCGAATTATCCAGAGCACACTCTCAGTTTGAGGGAATAAGCAATTGTACTAAATGTCACGATTTAGGTTCAAAACTTTCAGATACAAAATGTATTGGATGTCATAAAGAAATAAATTTTCAGGTACAGAACAAACTTGGCTTTCACTCTTCAAAGTATGTTAATGGGAAAAATTGCTGGCAATGTCATGGTGAACATTTCGGACGTAATTTTCAACTGATCCGATTTGATGAAAAGAAATTTGATCATTCAGTAACAGGATTTGAGTTAACGGGGAAACATTCTCCATTAGCTTGTAAACAATGTCATCAACAAAAAAATATTTCTTCATCAGAAATAAAGAATCGTAAAAATACTTTCCTTGGATTAGATCAAAATTGTAATTCCTGTCATCAGGATTTTCATCAAAATACATTGGGCAATAAATGCGAATTCTGCCACAATACTTCAACCTTCAAACCTGCTATTTCTTTCAATCACGACCGGGCAAAATTCAAACTACTTGGTGCACACGCAAAAGTAGATTGCATCAAATGCCATTTAAAAGAAAAAAGAAATGGGAAGGATTACCAAAAATTTACAGGATTGAACTTTAGTAATTGTTCTCCTTGCCACCAGGATGCGCATAAAGGTAAATTCGGTAATGACTGTAAGAAATGCCATGTGGTTTCTGGATTTAAATTTGTTAACAAAGGATCCTTTGATCATGATAAAACAAATTATCCTTTAATTGCAAAACACAAATTAGTAAACTGCGATAAATGTCATAAAGGAAACATTAGTGTTAAACCAGTTTTTGATAAATGTTTTAGATGCCACGAAGATTTTCATAAAGGACAGTTTACGGTAAATAATCTCCAGCGCGATTGCTCAGAATGTCATCAGCTTGAAGGATATTCGCCATCAACTTTTTCATTGGAAAAACATAATAATTTAAAGTTTGCATTGGAAGGAAAACATAAAGCAATTGATTGCAAGAGTTGTCATATCAAAGAAACAAAATGGCAATTTATACTTGGTGATGTAAAATGCATTAATTGTCATTCAAATGTTCATGGAAATGAAATATCCGGAACGTTTATGAAAGATGATAATTGTATAAGTTGTCATACTGTTGACGGATGGAAAATAATAAACTTCAATCACTCAAAAACAAAATTTGATCTTACAGGAAAACACAAAGAAGCCAGTTGTAAAAAATGCCACATTAAAGAAAATAATCTTGGAGAAATAAAATATTTTTTCAGTTCGGTAAAAAGCTATTGCGAGTATTGTCATAATGATGTACATTTTAACCAATTTAGAGATGGCGATAAAACACTATGCGAGCGATGTCATACTTCTTCTGGATGGATTCCAGTTAGTTTTGATCATCAATCCACCAAGTTTCCACTTGAAGGAGCGCATAGCAAAGTTGAATGCAGAAAATGTCATAAAGAAATTTTAGAACAAGGGCATAAATTTATTAAATTCAAAATCGATGAGTTTAAATGTTCAGATTGTCATTCATAATTATATTTCTTCTATCAGGTTTGTTGGCAGCACAATCACCTCACGGAAAGAATTTTAAATTAGATTGTGGTACCTGCCACAACTCTGAAAACTGGAAAATTACATTAGGTAAGCTGAAGTTCGATCATAGTAAGACAAAATTTTCCCTAATTGGACAGCATAATTCCATAGCTTGTAAGGCATGCCATTCAACTTTGATTTTTTCTGAAGCAAAAACTGAGTGTGTTAGTTGCCATAAAGACATGCATTCTAATACAGTTGGTAATGATTGCGCAAAATGTCACGAACCAACTTCCTGGCTTGTCCGGAATATTAATGAATTGCATCAGCTTGGTAGATTTCCTTTAGTTGGCAAACATATATCTGCCAGGTGCGAACAATGCCATATCCAAATTAATGAATTAAAATTTCCGCAGATGGGGACACGATGTTTTGATTGTCATTCATCTGATTATTATTCGGCTAAATCACCAAATCACGTTGATGGAAATTTTTCTCGCGAATGCCAGGATTGTCATCAACTTTCGGATGTTCAGTGGAACGTATCGCAATTTGCACATAATTTTTTCCCTCTGGTTGGTGGACACAATGTTAAAACATGTTTTTCGTGTCATCAGCAAAATAAATTTACAGGGTTATCTAAGGAGTGTATTACTTGCCATCGTTCTAATTTTGAAGCAGCTAAAAATCCGGACCATATTGCTAATAATATTCCCATAAAATGTGAAAACTGCCATAGTATTAATGCCTGGCAGCCAGCAAGTTTCAATCATGCACTTACAACATTTCCGCTAACCGGTGCGCACATTAATACACAATGTACTCAGTGCCATATTAGTGGTTATGGTAAGATTTCAACTGATTGTTACAGTTGCCATAAACCAGATTATGATAATTCGAAAAACCCTGCACATAAAACTGCTGGATTTTCAACTACTTGTAATTCCTGCCACACTACAAATGGTTGGAGTCCGGCAACTTTCGATCATAATTTGACAAAGTTTCCTTTAACAGGAGCTCACATTGCAACACAATGTGCTTCGTGTCATAAAGATGGTTACTCAAATATGTCAACTGATTGCTATAGTTGTCATAAATCTTCTTATGATAATTCAACTAATCCAAATCATATTGCAGCAGGATTTCCAACAGATTGCCAGCCATGCCACAGCACAACAGCGTGGAAGCCAGCAACATTCGATCACGATGCTAAAAATTTCCCAATTTACTCAGGCAAGCATAATGGAAAATGGAATTTATGTTCAGACTGCCATACGAATAACGCCAACTATGCAGTATTCAGCTGCGTAACGTGCCACGAACATAACCAGACAGATATGAACAGCAAGCACCAGGGAATACAGGGCTATGTCTATACAAGTGATGCGTGCTTGAGTTGTCATCCAAAGGGCAGTTCAGAAGGAAGCTTTAATCATTCAACATCAATATTCCCATTAACCGGAGCACATACCACAGTAAACTGTTCAAGCTGCCACACGAATGGGTATGCAGGTACACCAACAAATTGTGTAAGCTGTCATCAGACAAAATACAACAGCACAACAAATCCGAATCATACAACACTGGGAATATCAACAGATTGTATAACCTGCCATACAACAAGCGAGGGATGGAAGCCAGCACAGTTCCCAACACACAGTACTTATTTTGCATTTACAGGAGCGCACACAACAATATCGAATGACTGCGCAAAGTGTCATAATGGAAATTATACAAATACATCAAAGACTTGTGTAGGATGTCATCAGACAAAATACAATAGCACAACAAATCCAAATCATAGCGCACTTGGAATATCAACAGATTGTATAACCTGCCATACAACAAGTGCAGGATGGAAGCCGGCACAGTTTCCGATCCACAATACAATATTTGCATTGGTAGGGGCTCACGCAACAATATCGAATGATTGTGCAAAGTGTCATAATGGAAATTATAGCAATACACCGAAGACTTGTGTAGAATGCCATCAAACGAATTATAATAATACAACAAATCCAAACCACGTAGCAGCAGGATTTCCGACAGATTGCCAGCCATGCCATAGCACAACAGCATGGAAGCCAGCAACATTCGATCACGATGCTAAGAATTTTCCAATATACTCAGGCAAGCATAATGGAAAATGGAATTTATGTTCAGACTGCCATACGAATAACACAAACTATGCAGTGTTCAGCTGCGTAACGTGCCACGAACATAACCAGGCAGATATGAATAGCAAGCACCAGGGAATACAGGGATATGTCTATTCCAGTGATGCGTGCTTCAGTTGTCATCCAAAAGGAAGTTCAGAAGGAAGCTTTAATCATTCAACATCCATATTCCCATTAACCGGAGCACATACAACAGTAACCTGTTCAAGCTGCCACACAAACGGATATGCCGGTACACCAACAAATTGTGTAAGCTGCCATCAGACAAAATACAATAGTACAACAAATCCCAATCATAGCACACTTGGAATATCAACGGATTGTATAACCTGCCATACAACAAGCGCGGGATGGAAGCCGGCACAGTTTCCAATCCACAATACAATATTTGCATTGGTAGGAGCACACGCAACAATATCAAATGACTGTGCAAAATGCCATAATGGAAATTACACAAATACATCAAAGACTTGTGTAGGATGTCATCAGACAAAATACAATAGCACAACAAATCCAAATCATAGCGCACTTGGAATATCAACAGATTGTATAACCTGCCATACAACAAGCGCAGGATGGAAGCCGGCACAGTTTCCAATCCACAATACAATATTTGCATTGGTAGGAGCTCACGCAACAATATCAAATGACTGTGCAAAATGCCATAATGGAAATTATAGCAACACACCGAAGACTTGTGTAGGATGCCATCAAACAAATTATAATAATACAACAAATCCAAACCACGCAGCGGCAGGATTTCCAACAGATTGCCAACCGTGCCATAGTACAATAGCGTGGAAGCCAGCAACATTCAATCATGATGGGCAATTTTTCCCCATATACTCCGGAAACCATAATGGAAAATGGAATTTATGTGTAGACTGCCATACCAATAATACTAATTTTGCTGTCTTTTCTTGTATAACTTGTCACGAGCATAATAAAACAACTACGGATAATAATCACCGAGAAGTAAGTGGGTATTCATATGTAAGCTCCGAATGTTATCGCTGTCATCCAAGGGGTTCATCTGGCGGAGCTAGAAAATCTATTGAGTTAAAGTAAAATGAAATTTATTCTATTAAATATTTTAATCATTCTCTTTATTCATTCTATCTTAAACTCCAGGACAGAAAATATGAATGAATATTTTGGTAAGATTACTTATCAATCCTCTCAATATTCTTATTTGAGTTTTAAAAATACTGATGGGTTGAATTCCGGTGATACGTTGTATACAATATCTAACAATACATCTAAACCTATTTTAATAATTAAATTTGTGTCCAGCAGGTCGTGTGCAGTAGTTATTTTAGCTGGGGCAAAACTTAAAGTAGGTGAGGAAGTTACTTTATTCAAAATCGGTCCAGTAGAAATTCCTTTACAGGTAACGGAATTAAAGAAATCCAAAGATTCTATTGAAACTGCTCCCGTACTTATAGTTGAAAATAAACCTGAAAATAAAATTTCAAAACAACAGATTTCAAGTTCTTTCCGAGGTAGATTTTCGGTTCAATCTTATGGTAGCTTGTCAAACATTTCATCCTATGTAAATGATCAGGGTTGGCGCTACACTTTTTCAACTGATGCAGAAAACATTAACGGTTCAGGTTTTTCCTTAACAAGCTATTTGAATTTTTCCTATCGTACAATTGAATGGAATAGGATTAAAGATGATATTTGGAATAATATACGTGTATATGATCTTGCTGTAAAATATAATTTTGATAAATCGATGTTTGCTTTATTTGGCAGAAATATTAATCAGAAAATAAGCAGCCTGGGTTCAATCGATGGAGTCCAGTTTCAAAAAAGTTTTAGCGGCATTTATACTGGGATTGCAGTAGGATCCAGGCCAGATTATAGCAATTTTGGATTCGATTCAAAACTTTTTGAAGTTGGTGCATATGTTGGTTATTTGGATACTTTAAATAGTGGAATTATGGAAAATACATTTGCTGTCTTTGAGCAAACGAACAATTTTAAAACAGATAGACGTTTTTTATATTTTCAGCATAACAGCAATATTTTTACTGATTTTAATTTCTTTTTCTCTTCTGAAGTTGACCTTTACAAAAAGGAAAATGGTGAAAACAAATCCACATTATCCTTAACAAGCATTTACTTAAATTCCAGGTATTCACCATACAGATGGTTATCTATTTCATTTTCGTATGATGCCAGAAAGAATGTTATTTACTACGAGACGTATAAAAACCTTGCCACTACTTTATTTGATAATGAAACCAGGCAGGGATTCAGGTTGGGACTAAGTTTACGTCCAATTAATAACATTTATATCAGTCTAAATGCTGGGTATAGATTTCAAAAGAATGACGTTACTCCATCCAGAAACTTTGGAGGAAATATTACTTATTCTTATATCCCAATTATAGAATCTTCAATTTCACTTTCAGCTACGAGTCTTATAAGCAGTTATTTGGATGGAATAAACTATGGAATTATGATTTACAAAGATTTATTCTCCGGGATAATTTCTGTTTCTGGTGGATATAGTAAAGTAGTTTATAAATATCGGATCGGCGATTTCAAACTGAGTCAGGATATTTTATCAATAGATATTTCTACCAGAATTATAAAAAGTATTTATCTTAATTTTAGTTTTGAAAGTACTTTAGAAAAGAAAAATACTTCAAATAGAATCGTGGCTGATTTAACATATAGATTTTAAGTTTTAATTATTGAATTCACCTTCCACAAGTTTTAACCGCTTTTCTCTAAAATGAATTATGGCTATATTTACAAGCAAAATTTAAGTTTTTATGTTTGAATATGTCGGTGCTATTCATGTTCATTCCACCTATTCTGACGGGTCTGGAGAAATTAAAGATATTGGTTTTACAGCAAGCGAAGCAGGGCTGGATTACACTATTATAACAGATCATAACACTTTAAGAGGATTAAAGGAAGGTTATGAAGGTTGGTACGGAAAAACTTTAGTTCTTATTGGGTGTGAGTTAAACGATAAAGAAAATAAAAATCACTATCTTGCATTAGGAATTGAAGATACAATTTCAACAAGAAATCCTGCAGCAGAAATTGTTGCTAAAGTAAAACAAAATGGTGGTATTGGATTTATAGCCCACCCGCATGAAAAACGCTCTTCGATGAAGGAGCATCCACCTTATCCGTGGATCGATTGGCATGTTACTGGTTTTAATGGATTGGAAATCTGGAATCATATGTCTGAATGGATGGAACGATTGACGGAAGAAAATAAATATCAATCGTTTGTGCATCCATTAAGAACAATTGAAGCGCCACCTAAAGAAACACTTGAATTGTGGGATAAACTTAATTTGGAACGTAAAGTAGTTGGAATTGGAGGCGTAGATGCCCATGCACATAAAGTTAATTTACTGGGATTTTTTGAAGTAGAAGTTTTTCCATATAAAGTATTGTTCAAATCCATAAGAACACATATTTTAACGAATGAAAAAATTGAAGTTGGTTATAATCCAGCGGCTGTGGCTAAAGCAAAAAAAATAATTTATTCCTCACTGGAAACGGGAAGATGTTTTGTTTCTAACTATTACACCGCTGATGCTTCAGGTTTCAGGTTCTTTGCGGAAGATGGACATAAAATTTACCAGATGGGTGATAATCTAAATTATTCTCCCAAATTGAAACTAAGAGTTCTATTACCAAATCTTAGTGGAAATATCAGGTTGATTCGGAATGGAAAACAATATGATTCAGTTGAAAGTTTTGAAGCAGAATTTAGAATTGGTGAAGCTGGTTCTTATAGAGTGGAAGTGTTCCTTGATAATAGGGCTTGGATATTTTCCAACCATATAAGAATAGATTGATTTCCAAATGGAGATTTTAGATTTAATGATTGGAAAAATTCAATCTGAATTAGGTGTTCTAAAATTATTTGCGCCCATAGCTCAACTGGATAGAGCGTTGGATTCCGGTTCCAAAGGCTGGGGGTTCGATTCCTCCTGGGCGTACTAAAAATAATCGGATTAGATTTGTCATCTGATAATACCGTCACTCAATTATTAAAATGATTGCGGACAATTAAGATGACTATAGATTTTAATTAAACTTGTAAACATCAATTATTTGTTAGGAGTTATAGTGTTAACTAAAAAGAAAAAAATTAGTAAGAAAGAAATTAAAGAGGATAAACTAGTTACTACATATTACAAAACTATACAGTTCGTTAATGATTATAAAAATCAGATTTATATGTATGGCGGAATTTTATTAGTGCTTGTGGCTGTTGTTTATTGGTATATAGATCATAGATCTTCCAATAATGATAAAGCCAGTACTGAATTAGCAAAAGTTTTAGAAAGCTATGAAAGAGGTGCTTACCAGGAAGCAATTGATGGTAAACCTGCAAGCAAAAGTATTGGATTGAAGAAAATTGTTGATGAATATGGCAGTACTCAAACTGGAGAAGCAGCCAAAATATTTTTAGGGAATGCTTATGCAGCACTTGGAAAAATGGAAGATGCTTATAAGTATTACAATGACTATAATGGAAGTAACGAAACTTTTAAAGCAACTGCGCTTTCTGGCAAAGCAAGTTATTATGAATTCAAAAAGGAATTTAGTAAAGCCGGAGATGCGTTTAATGAAGCAGGACATGTTTCTAAAGTTAACGCAATGAATGCTGAATATTTGCTAAAAGCAAGCATCAATTATATTGATGCAGGTGAAAAAGAAAAAGCCAGAGAACTTCTTAAACAAATTAAAGAAGATTATAAAACTTCCACGGCTGTTAGAGATGTTGACCGGTATTTAGTACAGGTTGAAGAATAAAAAAAATAGGAATTTGTAACAATTCAAATTGAACTTCGGGTAAAGCTGGAGTTCAATTATAACGGTTGTAAGATTTTTAATTAGCAAATCATTTATTGACTTTTATACACATCTGTAACTATATTTTTGCTGTTAATAAATAATAAAGGGAATTATGCCAGATACATCAGATTTCAGAAATGGTTTAATCATTCGATACAAAAATGATTTATATTCAATCGTCGAGTTCCAGCACGTAAAGCCTGGAAAAGGTGGTGCATTCGTTCGTACAACATTAAAAAATCTTAAATCCGGCAGAGTTTTAGAAAACACTTTCCGCGCCGGTGAATCTATTGAACCAATTAGAATAGAAAGAAGAAAATATCAATATCTGTACAGAGAAGGAGAATTCTTAGTTTGTATGGATAACGAAACTTACGAACAGCTTTCAGTTACTTTAAATCTTTTTGGCGATGGAGTTAAGTTTCTTAAAGAAAGTGAGCAGGTTGAAATTCTGTTTAATGGTGAAGATATAATAAATGTTGAAATACCGATTTTCATTAATCTTAAGGTTGTAGAAACAGAACCCGGATTTAGAGGTGATACAGCTACTAATGTTAATAAGCCTGCTAAGTTAGAAACCGGTGCATCAGTTTCTGTCCCGCTGTTTGTTAATGAAGGGGATTTACTTAAGATTGATACAAGAACCGGTTCTTATGTAGAACGGGTTAAAAATTAGTTTAACAGGCGAACGATGGATCTCGATTTAATAAAAAAACTAGTAAAGATTGTTGATACAAGTGGTGTGACTGAACTTGAAGTTCAGGAAGGCGAATTAAAAATTAAAATTGTAAAGAATTCGCAATCAAATGTTGTCTACTCTCAACCAGCTATTTCTTCTCCGCAACATTTGGCTGCAATTCCACAAATAAAAAGTGAACAGGAAATTAAAGCTCCTGTTGAAAAAGTACAAGCATCAAATCTTTATGAAGTTCGTTCCCCAATTGTTGGTACGCTTTATCGTGCTCCTGCTCCAGACGCTGATCCTTATGTTCAGGTTGGAGATACAATTTCTAAAGGAACTATCCTTTGCATTGTGGAAGCTATGAAACTTATGAATGAAATCGAATCTGAAGTTGATGGAAAGATTATGAAAATTCTTGTTGATAATGGAAAACCCGTCGAGTATAACCAACCGCTATTCTTAATTGAACGGAATTGAGTTCTTTGCAAAGAAATTTTTGAGGTGAAATTGTTTAAAAAAATTCTGATTGCAAATCGAGGGGAAATAGCATTAAGAATAATAAGGACGTGCAAAGAACTTGGAATTAAAACTGTTGCCGTTTATTCAGAAGCAGATCAGGATTCCCTGCATGTAACCTTTGCCGATGAAGCAGTTTGTATCGGTCCGCCTTCCGCCAAAGAAAGCTATTTAAAAATCCCAGCAATAATTTCTGCTGCTCATATAACTGGTGCAGAGGCAATTCATCCTGGATATGGATTTCTTGCAGAGAACGCTAACTTTTCAGAAATTTGTGCAGAATCAGAAATCAAGTTTATTGGTCCTTCTCCGCAAATGATAAACTCGATGGGAGACAAAGCATTCGCAAAGGAAACAATGAAAAAAGTTGGTGTTTCGGTTATTCCTGGTAGCGATGGAATTGTAAAATCAGTTCCCGAGGCAATAGAAATAGCCAATTCAGTCGGCTATCCAATCATTATTAAAGCTACTGCCGGCGGTGGTGGAAAAGGAATGCGGATAGTTTGGGAAGATGAAAAATTGGAAAATGCGTTTCAGACTGCAAGAGGTGAAGCTGAATCATCTTTTGGAAATGCGGAAGTCTATATAGAAAAATATATCGAAAACCCGCGCCATGTGGAAATTCAAATTATTGGTGATCAGTTTGGTAATGTTTTTCATTATGGTGAAAGAGATTGCTCTGTTCAGCGCCGGCATCAAAAATTAATTGAGGAATCACCTTCTCCTGCTGTTGATGATGAACTTAGACTTAAAATGGGAGACGCTGCTGTTGGTGGTGCTAAAGCTGTAAATTATGAAGGTGTTGGTACTATTGAATTTCTTCTGGATAAGCACAAGGATTTCTATTTTATAGAGATGAATACAAGAATACAGGTTGAGCATCCAGTTACGGAAATGGTGAATAATATTGATTTGATTAAGCAACAAATTTTAGCAGCCGCCGGTGAAAAACTTTTTGCACCATTAAGAAATCGTTTTGGGCATTCAATTGAATTTAGAATAAATGCTGAAGACTATGAAAATAATTTTAGACCAACACCGGGTAAAATTACTTCGCTTCATTTTCCAGGTGGATTTGGTGTGCGTGTAGATTCGCACATATACCAGGATTATGTGATACCTCAATATTATGATTCATTATTGGCAAAACTAATTGTATGGGCAGAAGATAGAGAACAAGCCATCAAACGAGCAAGAAGAGCTTTGGAGGAATTTACTATTGAAGGGGTTCCAACAACAATTCCTTTTCAGCTTAAAGTTCTGCAAGATGATAGATTTTTATCCGGAAAATTTGATACAAGTTTTATAGATAATCTTTTAACAAAATAAATCGAGGTTAAAATGAACGTTCCGCAAAATTTAAAGTACACCAAAGAACACGAATGGATTTTAGTTGAAGGTAACTTAGGAACTGTTGGTGTAACAGATTATGCTCAAGGAGAATTGGGGGACATAGTTTATGTGGATATTGATGTAAACAAAACAGAATTAACTGCTGGTGAATCATTTGGTACCGTTGAAGCGGTAAAAACGGTGAGTGATCTCTATGCCCCTTGCAGTGGGAAAGTAAAAGAGTTGAATAAAAAATTAGCTGATGAGCCGCAGGTGGTAAATACTGATCCATACGGTGAAGGTTGGTTGATTAAGATTGAAATAGCAAATCCAGCAGAGTTGAACGATCTGCTTGACAGTGAAGCGTACAAACTACTTATTGGTCAATAAAATTAAATGAATTAGTTTTTTCGCATCTATTAAGTTGCATAGAAAACTAAAATTATAATCAAACAAAAATGCTCCATAAAGAAATAATTTTAATTCTCGATTTTGGATCTCAATACACGCAACTGATTGCGCGGCGAATTCGTGAGTGCGGAGTTTATTCGGAAATCCACCCATTTAATTTTAGTGTTGAGAAAATTTCAGAACTTAAACCTGCTGGAATAATTCTTTCTGGTGGACCATTAAGCGTTTACGATGAAGGCGCTCCAAGACTGGATAAGAATATATTCGAATTAGGCATTCCTGTTTTGGGAATTTGTTATGGACTCCAATTAATATGTTTTCAACTTGGTGGGGCGGTGAAGAGCGCCAATAGCCGTGAATATGGAAAAGCTACTTTAAATCTTTCTCAGCCATCACCTTTGTTTAATAATGTAAAAACCAGTTCTATTGTTTGGATGAGTCATGGTGATAATGTAACAAAAATTCCTGAAGACTATGATGTAGTTGGCACATCAGAAAACTCGCCTTTCTGTGCAATAGAACATCAATCCAAAAAAATATTTGGGATTCAATTCCATCCGGAAGTTGCTCATACTGAAGAAGGAATTAAAGTAATTAAAAATTTTCTTTTAGAAATTTGTAAGGTAAAAGGTGAATGGACTCCAAAACATTTTATTGAATCAACTACGAATGAAATAAAAAAAGTTATTGGTGAAAAGAAAGCGATTTGCGCTCTAAGCGGTGGCGTGGATTCATCGGTAGCTGCAATTCTTGTTAGCAAAGCAATTGGTGAAAAATTGATTTGCATTCATGTTGATACTGGTTTAATGAGGGAGAATGAAAGCGCACAGATAAAGGAAATGTTTGAGAAAAATTATTCTCTAAAAATAATTCATAAGGATGCTTCGGAAATTTTCTTAAAAAAATTAACCGGTATTACAGATCCTGAAATGAAAAGAAAAATTATTGGTAATACTTTTATAGATGTATTTGAGGAAGAAGCCAAAAAATTTTCTGACGCCGAATATCTTGTACAAGGTACTTTATATCCAGATGTAATTGAATCCGTTTCAGTAGTAGGTTCCTCCGTTACCATTAAAACACATCACAATGTTGGCGGTTTACCGGATAAGATGAATCTTAAATTAATTGAACCGTTTAGGGAATTGTTTAAAGATGAAGTACGGAGAATTGGAAAAGATTTAGGATTACCGGAAGAATTCATTGCTCGTCATCCTTTTCCAGGTCCAGGTTTAGCAGTGCGCCTTTTAGGTGAAATAACAAAACCACGTCTTGATGTTTTACGAAAAGCAGATGATATTTTTATTTCAGAAATTAAAATTGCTGGACTTTATGATAAAATCTGGCAGGCATTTGCAGTGCTTCTGCCCATTCAAACAGTTGGTGTAATGGGTGATGCACGTACATATGAAAATGTAATTGCATTAAGAGCGGTTAATTCATCTGATGGAATGACGGCAGACTGGTTCAGATTTGATAATGAATTCCTGGCGAAAGTATCAAACAAAATTATTAGGAATATCCGCGGTGTAAATAGAGTCGTTTACGACATCAGTTCCAAACCGCCATCAACTATTGAGTGGGAATAATAATGCTTCAATTAGAATATAAAATAAAAAAAGCTAATGACTTTGAATCTGAAGGTAAATTTCTTCATGCCATTCAAATTTATAAAAGCATTATTGAAATGGATTCAAAATATTCCCTGGCGTATGTTAAACTTGCTGATTTATATGACCGAATAGGAAAACATGAAGCTGCTATTTCACTACTTAACAATTTTCTGCTTGAATATTCTGATGATAAAGAAATCAGATTGTTTCTGGGACAAATACTTATTAATCATTTACTCTGGAATGAAGCAATAGAAATTCTTTCTTATTTTACACCCGAAGAACAGCCTTTAGCTTCGTTTTTACTTGGCTATGCTTACTTTATGAATCATGAATTGGAAATTTCAAAAATAAATTTTCAGAATTTTCTTTCATTTAGCAGTAATGTTGAATTTAATGCAGAAGCAAATCTTTATATCGCTAAAATTTCCATTGGTTTAAATCAATTTAACGAAGCATTGGAAGCCGCTAAAAAAGCTGAGGAGATTTTTGGCTACAACTGGGAAGTTCATCTAGTTTATGCAATTATTAGTTACCAAAAAGGAATGTATTTACATGCATTAGCTTCTATTGAAAAAGCGAAAAACTTAAATCCGCAAGAAATTTCTTTAAATGAATGGGCTGGCAAAATTCATTTTAAACTTGGCGATTATGTTAATGCGGAAAAATATTTTCTTGAGTATGTAAAAAATTCCGAAGCTGATGCTTTAACTTATTCATATTTAGGATTAGTCTGTTTAAACTTCAATAAGCAGAAGGATGCAAAAATTTATTTTGATAGAGCCTTGAAACTCGATCCAAATAATGAAATTGCTTTGGATGGTAAGAAAAAGTGTAGTAGAAAAAGTTAAACAGAAACTTTTGTTTTTTTGTCTTTAATAAAAAATAAGCAGGGTAGAATTTGAAAGTAAAAGATCTTCCTTTAGATGATAGACCTAGAGAAAAACTAATTTTGCGAGGAGCTCAAAATTTAAGTGATGCTGAGTTAGTTGCAATTCTTTTACGTACTGGAACCAAAGGAAAACCGGTAGTTGAAATTGCACAAGATATTCTTAACAAATATTCTAACCTCGCTGTATTAGCTTCAACTTCATTACAAAAAATTAAAGAAAATAAGGGAATAGGTAATGATAAGGTTGCAACACTTGCAGCAGCTTTTGAAATTAGCAGACGAGTATCTTCTCAAAGCAAGTATTTATCGGATAAAAAAATATCTTCACCTTCAGAGGTTGCAGAGTTCTTCATCCCACTTTTAAGAGATGAACTTAAAGAAAAATTTTTTGTTGTATGTTTAAATACTGCAAATAAAATGATAAAATATGAATTAATTTCAGTTGGTAACCTTAATTCAAGTGTAGTTCATCCGAGAGAAATTTTTAAGGTAGCTATTGAAAATAACGCAGCAAATGTTATATTAATACATAATCATCCAAGTGGAAATGCAGAACCAAGCAATGAAGATATTTCGATAACAAAAAAGTTAGTGGAAGCAGGAAAGGTTATGGATATTCAAGTATTTGATCATATTATAATTGCTGGAAATTCATTTACAAGTTTTGTAGAAAGAAGACTTATTTAGCCAAAGTGGAACTATTATAAATTAATATTGGTTTTTGCTTGACATATTAAGCATTTTTGTTAATATTTTATCAGTACTTTTACAATTTTAATCAAAACTATTTTTAGGAGGAAAGATATGACCAAACTAAAAGGTCTTTTGATATCGAGTCTCGCGGTTGCTTTTGCAGCGGTTTTATTTGTTGGCTGCGGTGGAGTAAACGAGGAGGAGATGGCGCAATTAGAATCTCTTAGGAAAGAGGTTAATACACTTAATGGTGATATTAACGGTCTAAGAAGTGAAAAAACAAAATTAGAAAGAGAAATTGCTGAGAAGAATGCAAAATTAGAACAATGTGCAAAGGACAAAGAAGAAACTCAGAAAAACTTAGAAAAGTTACCTAAGTAATCTGTTAAATTATAAAACGAAATTCGGAGGAAAATATAAATGAAAAAATTAACCTATCTTGTTTGTAGTTTAGTATTGTTCCTTTCTGCATTATCCTTTGCTCAGGAAAAAATGACAAAGGAAGAATGGCAGAATGAGATTAGTCGTTTGACTGACCAAAAAACCACTCTTACAACAGAACGTGATGCAGTTGAAGGTGAGGTTTCCAAGTTAAAGGAAGTTAAGGTTCAAACAATTGAAGATTGTTATGATGAACTTTATGCTCTAATTGGCACCACAAAAGCTGATGTTGATAATTTTAGAAAATTAGTTGCTGATTTAAATGGCAAGATAATGAGAAAAGAAGCTCCAAAAGCTGATCGTCAGACAGAATTGGATGCATTAAAAAAGAATAGAATTTCTGCTCTACCAGAATTTTTTGATAAAGTTCAGAATCAGATGCAAAGATCACTGGATGCTTGGGTAGAAGCTCCAAAAGAAGTTATGTACACAGTAGTTAAAGGTGATTGTTTATGGAACATTGCTAAGAAAAAAGAACATTATGGTAATGCATTTGCTTGGCCAAAAATTTATCAGGCTAACAGGGATCAAATTAAGAATCCTGATTTGATTTATCCAAAACAAATCTTCAAGATTCCTAATTTAACTGAAGAAGAAAAAGCTAAATATGATAAGTTGAGAGCTAACTACAAACCAGCTCCTGTTTCCACAACTCCAGCGGCTGATACCAAACCCGAAGTTAAGAAATAATTGAGGATAAGAGAAAACTTACCTTTGATGATTTATTTAATATTTATTTCAACTCGCCCTTTTCAACTTTGTTGAAGAGGGCTTTTTTTATTTATGAATATGACACAATTAGAAAGAGTAATTACATTAGAAAACGTTGATATGCTTTCCTTGCTTGGAATAAATGATATCAATTTAAGACCTCTTGAGGATAGATTTAATACTATCATTACAGTACGAGGTGAAACTGTTCTTATAAAAGGTGTTCCCGAAGAAGTGGAGGCAGTAGATAAAGTAATTAAAGAAATGGTTTATGTTTTAAATACAACAGGTACGTTGAAGAATTCTGATGTACAAACAATTATTGAGCTGACTTTACAAGGTAAAGAAATTATCAGCGAGAAAGAGTACGATACCATCGTTCTTTACACAAAAAGTGATGTCATTAAAGCTAAAACTCCAAATCAGATAAAATACTTCCAGGCAGTTAAGAAGAATGATATTTGTTTTGCTATTGGTCCTGCTGGTACAGGTAAAACTTATTTAGCCGTTGCATTTGCTGTTGCAGCATTAAAAAAAGGAATCATAAATAAAATTGTACTTGCACGTCCAGCCGTTGAAGCGGGTGAAAGTCTTGGTTTTTTACCAGGAGATTTTAGAGAAAAAATTGATCCTTATCTCCGCCCTCTTTATGATGCACTTGATGATATGCTTCCTTCAGACAAATTAAAAAATTACATTGAGAAAGGAATTATTGAAATTGTTCCGCTTGCTTACATGCGTGGCAGGACTTTAAATAATTCGTTTGTAATTTTAGATGAAGCACAAAACGCTACTTCTATGCAGATGAAAATGTTTTTAACTCGTCTTGGTCCAAACTCTAGAGCAATAGTTACAGGTGATATTACACAGATAGATCTGCCATTTAAAACTATAAGTGGATTAGTTCAGATACAGGAAATTTTAAAAGGTGTTGAAGGTGTTACATTCGTCTATTTTGAAAAGCTTGATGTAGTACGACATAAATTGGTTAAAGATATTATCAATGCTTATGAAAAATTCCATAATGGAAGCGGAGAACAGGGAACTGGGAACTGAGCTTTATTTTACCAATTCCCAATATACCCATTCGCCATTTCCATTATTTGGTTTTGCTTTCATTCCAATATAAATCCATCTCTTCCAAATTAGAATCAGAAATTGATCTCCCTGTTGCTTTTATTCTTTCCTGAACATAATCAAATCTTTTAATAAATTTTTCATTTGTTCTTCTTAAAGCATTTTCCGGATTTACTCCAAGGAAACGCGCATAGTTTACGAGCGAGAAAAATACATCGCCAATTTCATTTTCCAGTTCATCCTTGTTTCCGCTCTTTTCGGATTCGTGCATCTCTTCTATTTCTTCAATAACTTTTTTCCAAACGTCTTCCTTGTTTTCCCAGTCAAATCCAACCCGTGCAGCCTTTTCTTGCAAGCGATGAGCTCTTTGTAAGGAAGGAAGATTTTTAGGAACGCCTTCCAGAACAGAATCTCTCCCTTCGGATAATTTAATTGTTTCCCAGTTTCTCTTAACTTCTTTTGAGCCTGAAACTTCTGTATCTCCAAAAACATGTGGGTGACGACGAATTAGTTTCTCATGTATGTTTTCAATAACCTCATCTAATGTAAAATGATTATCTTCCTGGGCAATTACAGTATGAAAAACAACATGAAGCAATAAATCTCCAAGCTCAATTTTCAATTCTTCAAAATCTTTATTGTCTATGGCTTCAACAACTTCATAAGTTTCTTCAATTGTTGCATCTTTAATTGAATCATTTGTTTGTTCACGATCCCATGGGCATTCTTTGCGCAGTTTTTCAACAACTTCAACAAATTCTGCAAATTTATTATTCAGCATTTATTTCCTTTCTTTTATTTCAAAGTTACTAAGAATGAAAATTCCGAGCAAACAAAGAACTTAATTCTGTTGCGAATATTTTTCCTTTAGAGTAACTTGGTACAGCATTAATTTAATGAGGAAAAAAATGATTGAAGAAAAAATATTGCAGCTTGGATATTTTCTCCCCGATGCGCCAAAGCCAATTGCTGCCTATTTACCATCCTTAGTTGTTAACGGGTTGGTATTTACCGCTGGACAGATTCCGATGGTAAAAGGAGAATTGACTTATAAAGGAAAACTTGGTAAAGATATTTCGGAAGAAGAGGGACAAAAAGCCGCAGAAATTTGTGTGCTGAATTGTTTAAGTGTTGTTAAATCTGCAACTGGAAGTTTAGATAACATTGAAAGAATTGTTAAGCTGACAGTTTTTGTTAATAGCGCTGATGGATTTACCTCTCAACCAAAAATTGCAAATGGTGCATCGGAATTATTGGTAAAAATATTTGGCGAGGATGGTAAGCATGTAAGAAGCGCTGTTGGTGTAAATGAACTTCCATTAGGTGCTGCTGTTGAAATTGAGATGATTGCAAAACTTAAGTCCTGAATAATCGGGAAACCAGAAATTAAATATTTGTATATCAATAATTAATTGTGCAAGATTGTTTTAATTCTTTTATCAAGGTTAAGGTTTTGTCGTAACTTTTATTATCATTCATCAGTTGCTTGATTATAGCGCTTCCAACAATTACTCCATCGCAGTATGGAGTAATTTCTTTTATGTTCTCCGGAGTTGAGATTCCAAATCCGATCAACATTTTATTTTTACTAACGAGTGAGTAAGTTCTTTTTAAAGAGTTTAAGGTTTCTTCAGAAAAGTTTTTCCGAATTCCAGTTGTGCCGGATACGCTTACACAATATACAAAACCGCTGCTTTTTTCATCAATCATTTCTATTCTTTCATCTGACGAAGTTGGAGTTGTTAAAAGAATAATATCCAAATCACTTCGATTATTTTCAAAAAATGAATCCATTTCTTCCAGAGGAATATCCGGAACAATTAGTCCGGATGCACCAGAGTTTTGTGCATCTTTTAGGAAATTCTTTACACCATAATTAAGAATAGGATTTGCGTACCCCATAAGTATAATTGGTTTAGAAGTTCGAACATTGATTTTGTTGGTAAACTCTAAAACTGTTTCTAAATTTATTCCATTCTCTATGGCTAAATGCGATGATTGCTGAATAATTACACCGTCTGCAAGTGGATCGCTAAATGGAATGCCAAGCTCGATTAAATCTGCACCGGAATCTAAAACTTTTATAGCAAGATCAACAAAATTATTCTTATTCGGAAACCCCACAGTTAAGAAAATTGATAAAGCTTTTTCTTTTTTATCGTTTATTGATTTAATGTATTCTGATAGTTTTATCAAGAGCCTGCTCCAAGTTCCTTCCATAAAGGAAAAGGAAATTAAATATTAATATTTTTTATAATTGTATTTAAATCTTTATCACCTCTGCCACTAATATTTACTACTATAATTTCATCTTTGGAGGTTTGAGGTAATAAATATTTTAGATAAGCAATTGCGTGAGCGGTTTCTAATGCTGGCAATATTCCTTCTAACTTAGAAAGAAGTTTTGTTGCTTCAAGTGCTTCTTCATCAGTAACGGAAAAGTATTTAACTCTTTCCAGATCTTTCAATAAACTATGCTCAGGTCCAACGCCAGGATAATCCAGTCCTGCAGAAATTGAATGCACTTCTGATACCTGTCCATTTCCATCCTGAAGTAGGTAACTTTTCATTCCTTGAAATATTCCTTCTTTACCCAAGGTAAGAGAGGCACAGTGTTTTCCGGAATTCAATCCTAACCCGGCGGCTTCAATTCCAATTAATTTTACATTATCATTTATAAATGAATAGAAGATTCCCATTGCATTACTTCCGCCGCCAACACAGGCAAGGATATAATCAGGAAGTTTGTGCTCTTGTTTTAAGATTTGTTCTTTTGTTTCAATTCCGATAACTGATTGGAAATCTCTAACGATCATTGGATATGGATGCGGACCAACAACAGAGCCAATTATATAATGAGTATCCTTAACATTGGTAACCCAATCGCGAATTGCTTCATTCGTTGCATCCTTTAAGGTTTTGCTGCCTGATGAAACCATAACAACTTCAGCTCCCAATAACTTCATTCTAAACACATTTAAACTTTGTCTTTCAACATCAACTTCACCCATATAGACAGCGCATTTCAATCCGAATTTGGCGCAGACGGTTGCAACTGCAACTCCGTGTTGACCAGCACCAGTTTCAGCAATTATTCTTTTTTTACCAAGTCTCTTTGCAAGTAAAACTTGTCCAAGTGCATTATTTAATTTATGTGCTCCTGTATGACATAAATCTTCCCGCTTAAGATAAACTTTTGCTTTACCAAAATAATCTGTTAATCTGCCAGCGTATGTTAGTGGTGTTGGTCTTCCGTTATAATTTTTCTGAAGATCATTTAATTCAGAAATAAATGAAGGCTCATCTTTAACTTTAGTATAAAGTGATTCTAATTCTCTTAAGGCAGACATCAAAGTTTCCGGAACAAATTTACCGCCGAACTTTCCAAATTTTCCTTTTATATCCGGACTATTATATTTTAGGTTGTACATAATAATTTCATTTCCTTATCTACAATTGGAGCTAATTGTTCAAGTTTATCCAACAACCGTTTAAATGTTTTTGGAGTTAAAGATTGATATCCATCTGATAATGCAGTTTCCGGTTTATGATGAACTTCGATAATCAGACCATCAGCGCCAGCAGCCACCGAAGCCATTGCCATTGCAGGAACCTTATCCCAAATTCCAATTCCGTGCGAAGGATCGACAATAATTGGCAAATGCGAATGTTTTTTTATAACTGGAACTGCATTTAAATCGAGAGTATTCCTGGTATATGTTTCGAAAGTTTTAATTCCTCTTTCGCAAAATATTACTTTATGGTTACCATTATACATTATATATTCTGCGCTCATCAGTAAATCCTCGATGGTTGCTGCCATTCCTCTTTTAAGAAGAATTGGTTTTGAAATGTTACCAAGTTTTTCCAGCAAACTATAATTTTGCATATTTCGTGCACCAATTTGAACTATGTCAGCAACTTCAGCAACCGCTTCGAGAGTTTCACTATCTTTTGCTTCAGTTACAATCATCATATCAAATTCTTTTTTTACATCTGCCAAAATCTGTAATCCTTTTTCTTTCATTCCCTGGAAAGCGTATGGACTTGAGCGCGGTTTATAAGCGCCAGCTCTAAAGAATTTTATTCCCATTTCTTTAAGTTGTCCGGCAATCTCAAATATTTGATCGCGACTTTCTACAGAACACGGTCCCGCAATTATTCCAAGTTCCTTTCCACCGATTGAATGACTACCAAAATTGATTACAGTATCTTCATTTTTTACTTCGCGGCTTACAAGTTTATATTTTTTACTTACGCGCAAAACTTCTTCCACAGAATCCATTAACTGGAATTCTTCTTCATCGAGTGCTTCTGTTGGACCGGTTAATCCAATTGCCAATTTTTGTGCGCCATAAATTAAATGTGGTTTACAACCAACAGTTGCAATTTTTTCTTTTACTTTATCCACATCGGATTGTGGTGAATTAACATCCATTATGATTACCATAATGCTCTCCTTATTTGATTTATCTTATTGAAAAATTCTTTCACTTTTATTTCATCTTTCTTTCCCGGTTCGCTTTCAAGTGAAGAAGAAAGATCAACGGCAATAGGGTTCACTTCTTTAATTACATCTTCGATATTGCGGTAAGATATTCCTCCAGACAAAATTATATTAGTGCGAATATTTTTTGGAATAATTTTCCAATTAAAACTCTTTCCAGTTCCACCATACTGTATATTAGAAAATGTATCCAGCAGGGGAGTAATATTTTTGAATTCATTAATTGCATCAAAGTTAAAATTATCTTTTACGCTAAAACTTTTTATAACCGGTGCTTCTATTTTAGCAGCAAGTTCCGGTGTTTCATTCCCGTGAAGCTGTACAGCATTAAGTTTAAGTTGCGATACTATTGAATTTATTAATTCTGGTGATTCGTTTACGAAAACGCCAACCTTGATTGTAAAAAGTGATAGCTTTTTAATTATTTGGATGGCTTCTGCAAAATTAATAAATCTTTTACTCTTGTTGAAGAAAATGAATCCCAGCAAATCGGCTCCACTGGCTTCACAAAGAAGTGCATCATTCAAGTTTGTTATTCCACAAATTTTAACTTTCAATAGTACACCAGCTTTTAAATTCATTAATGCTTTCTTCAATATCTTTTGCTTTCATAAAATATTTTCCAACAAGCACAGCATCAATTTCTGCCGTTTTCAAAATATTTACATCTGATTTGGATTTTATTCCACTTTCTGAAACCAATAGAACATCATCAGGAATTAGTTTTGAGATGTTGACAGTTGTTTGAATATCTGTTATAAAACTTTCCAAATTACGGTTGTTAATCCCGATTAATTTGTTCAGTCCAAAATCAATTTTACTAATTTGATTTTCTGAGTGAAGCTCAAGCAGCACTTCTAAACCAACTTGTTGGGCAGTCAAAGTTAATTCTTTAATTTGAGTTGCACTTAATACCTCAGCAATCAAAAGTATTGCGTCCGCTCCGTTCGCTTTGGCTTCATAAACCTGCAACTCATCAAAAATAAAATCTTTGCGAAGCAATGGCTTATTTTTTATCTCAGCAATATCTTTTAGGTATAAAATATTTCCTTGAAAATATTTTTCGTCTGTTAGAACAGAAATTCCATTTACATTTTGGGAAAAATAAGCTCTGGCAATTTCTAAGTGATTAAAATCTTCTTTTAGAATCCCTTTAGAAGGACTGGCTTTCTTGATTTCCGCAATGATAGATATATTTTTATCGCTGGAAATATGGTTCATCAAGCTGTAAGAAAGTTTATTGAAAAGAGGAGATTTCTCAAAATCCTCAATGGAAAATTCCTTTCGGAGTTTTTTTACTTCCTGCTTTTTTGAATCAACTATTTTATCAAGTATGTTCAAGAAAATCTCTCGCTTATTGATTTAAGTTCATGCAATTTTGATAAAGCGCCACCGCTTAAAATAGCTTCTTCTGCTGCATCTTTACATACCTTCAAATCCTTGGAAAAGTTACCACAATACAAAGCAACCGCTGCATTAGCAGATGTTACAAAAAATGCAGCGTTCTTTTTTTTACTTTTGAATAAATTTAAAATTAGTTCTGCATTATATTTTGGAGAAGCGCCTTTGATGTCATCAATATTAAGCTGTGGATAGTTGAAGCTATCGTGCGATAATTTGTAATTATTCAGTTCGGTATTTTTATTAAATTCATTTACATCAGTATCTTCAATAAGAGAAATTTCATCCAGATTGTTTCCGGTACAAATGAAACAAACTTTTTCCATATCAAGATGTCCAGCGGCTTCTGACATCAGTTTTGATGACTTATTATTATAGACACCTATCAATTGTTTTTTTGTATTTGCTGGATTTGTTAGCGGACCCAGTAAATTAAAAACTGTTTTCATTCCCAATTCTTTCCGAACGGCTGCTGCATATTTCATTGCTGGATGAAAATTTGGCGCAAACAAAAAGCTTATTCCAATTTCCTTTAAAGCAACACAAGATTGCTCCGCATTTAAATTTATGTTTACTCCAAGCTCAGTTAACACATCTGCGCTGCCAGAGTTACTGGAGATTGATCTGTTACCGTGCTTTGCAACTTTTACACCTGCTGCCGCAACTACAAATGAAGCAGCGGTAGAAATGTTAAATGTACCGGATGAATCTCCCCCGGTGCCGCAAACATCAATAAGATTTTCATTGTCAACATCAAGCTTAATACTTTTATATCGCATAGCTTTTGCCAGTCCTGCGATTTCTTCAGCAGTTTCACCTTTTACTTTTAATGCAATCAGAAACGCAGCAAGCTGCGAATTATTTACTTTACCACTCATAATATTATCCATAGCGTCATATGCTTCCGAAATTGTTAGATTCTCTTGTTCAAGTATTTTTTCTATATAATTTTTAATCATAATTGTAACCAGTTGTTTATTATTTTTTCACCTTCAATAGTTAAAATAGATTCAGGATGAAATTGTATCCCTTCAATCGGATAGTTCTTGTGCCGTACTCCCATTATAACTCCAGCATCAGTGAAAGAAGAAATCTCCAACTCTTTTGGTAAGCTTTCTTTTTCAATAATTAAAGAATGATACCTTGTGGCTATAAACTGCTGTGGAATATTTTTGAATATTGTTTTTTCATCATGTTTGATTTGAGATGTTTTCCCATGCATCAGTGCGGGTGCTTTTACAATCTTACCGCCAAAACAATAACCAATTGCCTGATGCCCAAGACAAACTCCTAATACAGGAATATTTTTCCCGAATTTATTTATAGAAGTTAATGTCATTTTGGAATCCTCCGGACGACCAGGTCCTGGCGAAAGAAGAATTTTATCCGGAGCTATTGTTTCAATTTCCTCTTCAGTAATTTCATCATTTCTTTTTACAACCATTTCCTGTTTGAATTTTCCCAATAACTGAACCAGGTTGTATGTAAATGAATCGTAATTATCAATCACTAATATCTTCATCTATTACCTCTGCATGTTCTAAAGCGTGTTTCATAACAGCCGATTTGTTTTTAATTTCCTTTGATTCGAGATGTGGAATACTATCTGCCACTATTCCCGCACCAGCTTGCCAGTTTACAATTCTTCCTTTTGCAAATAAAGTTCTAATAGCTATGCACATATCAAGGTTGCCAGAAAAATCGATGTAACCAACTGCGCCAGCATAAACATTACGACTCATTTTTTCATATTCATTTATAAGCTGCATTGCTTTAATTTTTGGAGCACCGGTTACTGTTCCTGCAGGAAAACATGCTTTTAATGTATCAATGCAATCTTTATCGTCCGCTAATTTACCCTGCACTTTAGAAACAAGATGCATAACGTGTGAGAAGCGATGAACTTTCATTTCTTCGATTACCTTTATTGTGTCGTACTCACAAACTCTTCCTAAATCATTTCTACCCAAATCTAAAAGCATAATGTGTTCAGCAATTTCTTTTGGGTCGCTGACAAGATTATTTTCCAGTTTTAAATCCTCTTCAACGGTATTTCCTCTTTTTCTTGTTCCTGCAATCGGCAATATCTCTGCAACTCGATCCTTTACTTTAACTAAATTTTCGGGTGAAGTGCCGATGATTGTGAAATCATTCTCAAACTCAAGGAAATACATATAAGGTGAAGGATTTATTATTCGCAGAGAACGATATACATTAAAAAGATCGCCGCTAAACTCGGATGAATATTTTTTGGATAATACAATTTGGAAAATATCTCCTTCCAGAATGTTATTTTTGCTTGCATCTACAAGTTGATGATAAGATTCATCACTAATGTTTACTTCAACATCTTTCAGGAGTTTAAAATCAGATTTAAAGATGAGAGGTTTTGCTAAGTCTTTTCTAAGGTTTCTAATTGTTTTTTTTGCTTGAAGATATGCTTCTTCCAAATTTGTTTCATCCTGAACATTTACATTTGTAACTAAAATAATCTGATGTTTATAATGATCAAAAGCTATAGTAGTATTATAAACTCCAAAAATTGAATCAGGATTATTAGAATCATCTCTTTTAAAACTTAGAACGTTTTCAATAAGTGAAATATTTTCGTAGCCAAGGAATCCAACAATTCCACCTGTAAAGTTTGGAAGTTCGGCAAGCTGCGGATGGTGACGTGAATTTATCTCTTCCTTGATAAAATCAAATATATTTTTCTTCATCTGGGTCGAAGAACCATCTTTATGTACTGTTAAATCCATTCCGAAGTTAGAAAATGATTTTTCGGGATTTATTCCAATGAATGAGTACCGTCCTAAACTTTCTTTACCTTCAACTGTTTCCAGAAGAAAACTTTGTGTATTCGGTTTTCTTAATTTAAGATACGCAAGTACTGGAGTAAGTAGATCTGCAGTAATCTTTTCATAAACCGGAATAAAGTTGTATTTATGAGCTAATTCTTTAAATATTTCAAATGTCATTTTGTTTTATCCAATAAAAAAGCCTTTCCTAGTGAACTAAGAAAGGCTTTTTATATGTTTAAATATTACTTACTTTAATTCACTATGTTAGGGTGTTTATAGTAAACCACCAAAAATTAATTGTAAAATTAAAGTAATATGTTTTGTTTCTTTTCATATAATTCTATATGAAATATATGAAATTAAGACGAATAGTCAAGAGCCTATAGAAAAAATATTGTAATAGAGCAATTTTTTTTTGATATTTATCAACGTTATTACAATTTGTTTTTAAGTTCTAATTATTAAAAAAATAGCGAATTTGTGAATTATGATGCTTGAAATGTTCAAATCGAAGATTCATCGTGCAACCGTTACGATGAGCGAACTTTATTATGAAGGCAGTATAACTATCGATAAAGATCTACTTGATGCTGCAGGAATATTGGTTGGTGAAAAAGTTCAGGTTGTTAACGTAAATAATGGTTCACGTTTAGAAACCTATACTCTTGAAGGTCCTTCCGGAAGTGGTATGATCTGCTTGAACGGACCAGCAGCAAGGCTCGGTGCTGTTGGAGATGAAATAGTTATTATAACTTACGCTTCAATGACTCAAGAGGAAGCAAAAAATTACAAACCCAAAATCATTCTGGTTGATAAAGAAAATAAAGTTAAAAATGTTGTTTAATTTAGATTAAGGAACCTTTTCCCAATTTAGAATTGTATAAGTTAAAAGTTGAATTCATTGCTTTTTTATTTTCTTTTAATTACAATTGTTTTGGTAAAGGAAGGTTAGATATGAAAAAGTTATTTATAGTTTTATATTTGGTCATTACTGCTGTCTCATTTGCTCAATTTAAAGATCAGGTGGATAATAGACCAACTATTCATGAAGGACTTATAAGGAATGATACTCCAAGTTTAGTACTTGGATTTATAAATCCTAATAATTTTTCAATGCACCATTCAGTAGATCTTTCATATTCAGCTTTTGGAAATAATGGCATGGCGCTGGGTGTTTATACAAATAGTATGTTTTACAAGTTTGCTGAAAATCTCAATGTTCAGGCTGATATCAGCTTGGTTAATTCTCCTTACAACTCCTTTGGAAAGAATTTTGCCAATCAAATAAATGGACTTTATTTAACAAAGGCAGCTATCAATTACGAACCCTGGGAGAATTTTAAAATAAATATACAATATAGAAATAATCCATTAGGATACTACAACCCTTATTATGGCAATTCAAGATATATGAATCGTGGATTAATGGATAATGAATGGTTAGGATGGTAATTGACAAATAAAGTAAAACGATCAGATAAACCTACCTCAAAAGTTGATAAAAAATCATCAACAAAAAATTTGTTTTTAAACGTAGCCATTTTACTTCTTGGAATTATAATTATTTATATGACCTTTTCGATTATCTCCAAAATATTTATTAAAGAATCTGATAATGGACTGGAGGATAATAAGCATACAGCATCTAATATTGTTCAATTGGAAGTTTTAAATGGATGCGGCGTTAGTGGAACAGGACAAAAAGTTACAGATTTTTTACGGAAAAATAATTTTGATGTTGTTAACGTTAGCAATTACATAGTTAACAACCAATATATAAATGATATATCGCATACATTAGTAATTGATAGAATTGGTAATAAAGCAAATGCAAAAAAAGTTGCTGATTTACTTGGTGTTAAAAATGAAAATATTATTGAACAAATTAATAATGATTACTTTTTGGATGTTTCGTTGATTATTGGAAGAGATTTTAATCAACTTAAACCTTACAAATAAAAGGAGCAATGTGGATTCGAAAGTTTTAGCAAAAAAAATTTCAAACCTTATCTTTAATAAGAAAGGTTATGAAGTTAAAATTATGGACTTACGGAAAATAACTTCTATTACAGATTATTTTGTAATCTGTTCGGCAGATTCCGATATGCAGGTTAAGGCGATTGCAGATGAAGTTGATGACAGGCTTAGTGAGCAGGGAATTAAATGTTATCACAAAGAAGGATACAAAGCACTCAATTGGGTACTTCTGGATTACTTTGATGTAGTTGTTCACGTATTTAAAAATGAATCGAGAAAGTATTACAACCTGGAAAAACTTTGGGGAGATGCACCAACTGAACTGGTTGAAGATAAACTACAATCATTAAGTTAAACCACCTACAATTACATCCATTGGAAATTGCTGGAGAATAAATTGAAAAAGTATTTGAATGAAATATTTGTAAACCTTTCGCAAAAATTAGATTACTTAAAAAGTGTAAATATTAATTTTAATGTTCCTAACATTTCCAATTATGGTGATCTTTCTACAAACGTTGCTATGCTTCTTACAAAACAATTGAAAAGAAATCCAAGAGAAATTGCCACAGAAATTATTTCAAATTTAGAATACAACAAAAATATAATCTCCAAGGTAGAAATAGCTGGTCCTGGCTTTATCAATTTTCATTTTACATCTTCTTTTGTTACTAAGATTGTAAAGGAGATAATTGAAGCGAAAGAGGATTACGGCAAATCTAAAAAATATATTGGCAAAAAAGCGATGGTGGAATTTGTTTCTGCAAATCCAACCGGACCATTAACTGTTGGACATGGCAGAAATGCAGTTTTTGGAGATACAGCTGCCAATATGCTTAAGTGGATTGGATACGAAGTTGATCGCGAATATTATTTTAACAATGCCGGCAGACAGATGCGCGTTCTTGGTGAATCAGTTAAACTTCGTTATAAAGAATTACTTGGTTATGAAATTGAATTTCCCGAAGATTACTACCAGGGTGAATATATTAAAGATATCGCCTCAACTCTCCTTAAAACTTACGGCTCAGAATTAATTGATGAGCTTCCTGAAGGAAAATTTAAAGAAGCTGCCGAGAAAGAAATTTTTACAGATATTGAAAAAACACTTGCACGGATTAAAATTAAGTTCGAAAATTATTTCAACGAAAATACTCTTTACGAAAATGGAAAGATTAAAGAGCTGCTAAATACCTTTAAAGCTAAAAATCTTTCTTATGAAAAAGATGGTGCTGTTTGGCTTAAACTTACTGAACTTGATCAAGAGCAGGATAAAGTTATTGTAAAATCAACCGGTGAACCAACATACCGATTACCTGACATAGCTTATCACGAAACAAAATATCATCGCGGTTACGATCTGATGGTTGACATTTTTGGCTCTGATCATAATGCTACTTATCCGGATGTGCTTGCAGGATTGAAAGCCCTCGATTACGATACTGACAAAGTAAAAGTCTTGATTCACCAGTTTGTTACCATTATGGATAAAGGTGAAGTTGTAAAAATGTCAACGCGCAAAGCGAATTATATAACTCTCGATGAATTGATTGATGAAGTTGGGAGTGATGTTGTAAGATACTTCTTTAATATGCGCGGAATATCAAGTCATCTTAATTTTGATTTAGAATTAGCAAAAACTCATTCTGATGAAAATCCAGTTTTCTATCTTCAATATGCGCACGCAAGAATTTCTTCTATCCTGAAAATGACTAAAGGTGAAGAGTTAGAATCATCAATTGAAAATTTGGATTTACTTACTACTGATGAAGAGCAGAACTTACTTAAAAAGCTTCATGAGTTTGAAGAAGAAATTTTATACGATGCTGAAAATTTTGAGTCACATAGAATTACTGCTTACCTGGAAGAATTGGCTGCCTCATTCCACCGGTTCTATACACAATGCCGGATTATTGGTTCAGAAAAAAAATTGGCTGAGGCAAGAATTGCGCTTTGTATTGCAACACAAATTGTTCTGCGAAACGGATTGAAAATACTGGGAGTGGAAGCGCCGGAGAGAATGTGATCTAATCTGCAATCGCCACCGATACAGCATAAATTTTACTTGCACCGCTTTCCAATAAAACTTTTCCGCATTCTGCTGTTGTAGCACCGGTTGTAATTACGTCATCAATTAAAAGAAAGTTTTTATTAGCTACATTAGTTTTTCTTTTTATGGTAAAAGCGCCACCGACATTTTCCTTTCGTTCAATCAAAGTCATTGTTGTTTGGGATCCTGTATTTCTACTTCTCTTCAATAAATTTTGCTTTACTGGAATTCCGGTTTGTCTGGAAATCCCTTTTGCAATAAAGAAAGATTGATTATAACCTCTTTCAGCTTTTTTAATTGAGTGGAGTGGAACCGGGATCAAATAGTCAATCTTCCAATCTTTCAATTTATCTTTTACTTCATTACCAACTATTTCACCAAGAAAAATTCCATTTTTAAACTTCTTTTCATATTTCAAAGAATGAATTAAATTTTGCAGTGCTTTATCTTTTTCAAATACAAAATGAGAATAAAATCCTGATATGATTTTTTCTTTGATGAACTTTCGCTCAAATTCATGTTGGATTCTTTCTGTGGATGCAATCTGGATTGTAGAAAAGCAATTACGGCAGATTACCTTTTCATCAACTTTTAATTTTTCTTTGCAGCTTGAACAGAAACGGGGAAGAATGAAATCAAACAGAGGATTGAGTTTTGCTGTAATATTTATTAAATAATTCCCCATCTATAATCAAAGCATCCCACTTCGTTTTCTAAAAAACCATTCAATTCCAAATAGAAGAACAGCAATAATAAGAAGCCATTCGCTGGACCAAATATTAAATTCGCTTTTGATGAGTTTGATGTTTGATTTTCTTTCACTCAGACTTTTTATCAAATTAAAATATTGCGAATAATCTTTACTGAAGAAAAATTTCCCACCGGTTTGTACGGAAAGAAGATTTAAAAATTCTTTATCCATCCTTGGATTAACCATCTCAATTTCAACATCTCCAATACTGAATTTCCCAATGTCCGTACCAAGAGTTTTTCCATTTAGCTTTGCTATGCCATCAAATTTAAAATCACCAGATTTATTAACTGCTAAGGTCCCCTCGTAAATCCCACCACCTATTGAGTTCATACTAACCGAATAATTTTCTTGTCCTGATTTAACATTAACCAATATTTCGGCGTCATCAACTGGATTGAGTGTTTCATTATAAACCTGGGCTGTGAATTCAACCGGTTCTCCCAGCGAATAAATTTTCTTTGATGATTTGATTGAAACAAGTTTCTGATCTTCTTTTGTATTCATCCACTTAACGCTGCTGGAAAAAAACCGATCAAACAAATCAAGATTTTTCTCTGCTGTTTGAAGTTTCCATTTCCAAATATCTTTGGCAAGGATAGCAATTGCGTGTTTGCTGCCAAGTTTTCTGGTAAGAATCAGTGGAGCGTTTATCGGGATGTTATTCATTTTGATTTTTGCAAGAACTTTGCTTTCAGGCTTGGCAAGCAATTCGGTATTATCTTTATTTATAGGTGGAAGATTATTCCAAGCCTCAATAACATTTTGTGCGTTACTCTTTAATAACGGATCTTCCATTTCTTCAAACGAAATAGATGGCTGCACTTCATTTGAACCCGGGGCGATTGTCTTAATTGTAAATGGTAGTTCCGGTTGCAGCAGCTTTAATTTATTATAATCTAATCCAGATGAAAGAACAATAAAGAATGGTTTATTTTTATCGCGGATGGCTTGAAGTACTTTATTTAACAATTCTGATGAAGTTTGTTGGGATGGAAAACCTACAAGGTATAAAACATCGGCGCTATCAATCAGTTTATTTCTATCTATACTTTCCAAAAATTTATTTGATGCAATCTGGGTTATACTTGATACTTTTAGATTTGGATCTGAAGAAAGTGAATTTTTAATAAATGATAAATCTGCGGATGGGCTTCCTGCTAAAATGAGTGCGTGGATTTTATTATTTAATACATTTACATAAACAATTTTTTTGTTATCTGCGGCAGATGATTCTCCGCTAAGTTCATTTACACTTATTGTTATTTTTTTTTCTCCGGCATTCCGTGGTGTATAAGTTAAAGTTGCCGTTGATAATTCTTCATTATTCAAATTTATGTTTTGCTTTTCCATTAGTTGATTATCTTCGAAAAGACTAAGTGTTACGTTTTTATTTTTGAATCCAGTATTTGAAATTGTGACACTTATTGTTGTTGGAGTTTCAGCATAGACATACTCGTTTATTAAAACTTTTCTAATCTCAATATTATTCTTTTTTGTTGTATCTCCAACGCCAATTGTAAAGATAGGAATCCCAAGTTTCTCAGCATTGTAAAGCGGATTAACACCTTCCGTTATCACTCCATCACTGATTATAGAGATTGAAGAAATGTTATTTTCTTCATTCTTAATGCTTGCAAATAATTTTGCAAAGTTAGTTGATGGCTCTGCAAATTTAAGTTCATTTAAACTATCGGGATTTTTTTTGTTTGCTTTACTTCCAAAACTAAACAGTTCAGAATTTTTAAATAAACCAGCGTTTTTAGCTTTAGTTAAAAATTCATTTATCGATTCTTTCCGATCAGTACCGTCAGCAATTTGGATGGATTTGGAGTTGTCAATAAAAATCAAATTAACCGGTTCAATTATTTTCTTTCTTGTTAAGCTTAAGATTGGTTCAAATATGGCAAAGAGAATCATCAACAATGCTAATGTTCTTAAGCTAACTAAAAAGATTTTAAATGTTTGGTTTACCTGGGGAATTGTATGGCGATAAACATAAACTGAATAAGCAACAATTAATATTGCACCAAGAATGAAAAAGAAAGCGGAGTAAGTAAAACTGAGACTAATCTTTTCTATATTAAACATTAAAAAGAAAGTTCTCCACTTAAAACTGTTACAGCTTTTCCACCGATGTATAATTCATTTGTTTCGGGATAGTGAGTTACCCTTACTCTCCCTCTCCTTCCAATAATATCTCCCTGTTCAAATATTTTTGTTACTGGCTTGCTTACTTCTTTTATAAAATTTAATTTCTTAAGCACCAGCATAAGTGGTCCATTGGCAGAACCAGTTACTGGATCTTCATCTATTCCATAATGAGGTGTAAAAAATCTTGAATGAGCAAAGCTCTCTTTATCATAAGTTTCCAGAGTAAAAATATTTATTGCGTTAAAACCATATTTAGCTCCAAGTATTTTTATTAAAGGAAAGTTAGGAGTCATTTCCTTCATAGCTTTAAGAGAATCTGTACAAACATAAAGATAGCCATTATCAGGTAGAAGGAATGGGATTTCTTTATCTATCGAAGCATTGTCGATTCCGAGAGCTTCAATAATCTCTTCGTTATAACCATCAAATTCCTCAATTTGTAAAATTGGAATTTGCATAAAGTATTCATCATCATTTACGCCGCAATTTAAAACACCAGATAGGGTTTCAAATTTAATATTGTTTCTGTTTTTAATTTTTCCAAGTTCATTTAAAAAATGAAGTGATGCAATTGTAGCATGCCCACAAAGCGGAACCTCGCTTGTTGGTGTAAACCATCGCAATTTATAATCGGCTTTATCTGATGAACTAATAAAAGCAGTTTCAGAAAGATTCATCTCGCGGGCAATTAGCTGCATTTCAACATCGCTTAAATCCGGAGAAAATGTTACGCCTGCAGGGTTTCCCATAAATGGTTTATCGGTAAAAGCATCAATTTGGTAAATGTTATATTTTCTTTTCATTTAATAACTCCTCAAGTTTCCAACTCTTCATTTTATCATAAGTCTGGTAATCTGTCAAATCAAAATGAATTGGTGTGATGGAAGCATAATTATTTTTTATTGCAGCGTGGTCGTTATCCAATTCTTTATCAACCTCAATCAGGTTGCCTGTTAGCCAATAATAATTTCTTCCGTAAGGATCGATACGTTCAACGTAAATATCATCCCATTTTGTTTTGCCCTGTTTAGTAAGCAGCACTCCTTTTATCTCTTCTTCCGGTACATCCGGAACATTTACATTCAACAAAGTTCCAACCGGTATTTCACTTTCTTTCTGAAGAACCAGCGGAACAAGAAGTCTGGCAAGCTTTGCAGCGTAATCATAATGCAAAGGAGCGTGGTTTGTAACTGAGATAGCAATTGACGGGACATCCATAATTGCAGCTTCGCGCGCGGCTGAGACGGTTCCGGAATAAATTATATTAATTGCTGCATTAGATCCATTGTTAATACCGGACACAACTATATCCGGTGGAGTTACCATAATATTTCTGATTCCAATCTTAACACAATCTGCCGGTGTTCCAGTAACAGCATAACCAAAAAAATCTCCGTTCTTAAAAATTTTATTTATTCTTAAAGGAACCTGCATTGTAATTGAATGACCAGCGGCACTTTGTTCTTTGTGTGGTGCAACCACTGTTACTTCTCCAATTTCTTTTAACGACTTCACCAGAAGTTGAATTCCAACTGCATCAATTCCGTCATCATTACTAACAAGAATTCTCAACTTATTCTCCATATTTTTTATGAAAATATACCACTTTAAGAGTTGATACTCAATTGATGCTATCAGAATGAAAAGAAAAAATAAGAATCATAATGTAATTTATTTTCACTATTCACACGAGAAACTTCTTACTTAACAATTTGAATAAATTATGTTAAATTAAATCTGTTAAAAAACAATTTGCGGTTAATGATGAAAAAATACTTAATGCTTTTTATAATATTTCTCCTTTCTTCTTTTATTGATCTTAAAGCGCAGGAAGAAGCTTCAAATTCAGATTCGTTAGAAATATTTTTAATCGATTCTTATGTAACACCGGAAACACCAAATAGATTTATCTTGTCTTTTATAACAAGCAGAAGATGTCAATCCAAAGTAATGCTTCAAAACAAATATGAATTTAAGATAAGTGAAAATTTTTCTGAGGATCACAAAACTTCAATTGATATTTCTGCACTTAAATTTGATTCTTCATTTATACCATTCGTAATTATTGTAAAAGATTCTTTAGGGAATGAAATCCAAAGTGAAAAATATGATGTATCACTTGGAAATGAGCAGAAACAGGAAGTTGTAGAAAAATCAAATTATTTATTTATGTGCTGTCTTGGCGGAGTAATCTTTGGTTTTCCATCTCCAACACTTGTGGTTCAAAAAGATAAACAATATTTCAGCTTAACTAAAGAAATTCCAATATTTTCTATTCGTGCATTTAATTCGCGGTACCCGATTGGATATTTTGCAGTAGAATATTCATATATTTTTAACGCTGAAACCAGGAATTATTTCCGAGCCGGGTACAAACATGTGTTTGAAATTCCTTACCTGGAATACATTTCTCCTGGTATAAACTGGTTTACAAATTTTAAAGGATTCAACGGCATTAGTCCAGAAATATCGATCGGTTTGGTAAAATTTTACGATGTGTTTACTGTTTATACAAAGTACAGGTACAATTTAAAACCAAATGATAAAAGCAGAGATTTTCATGAAATAACCGTTGGATTGTATTCAAGTTTCTTTTCTCTGAATCTTAATTTTTAGGTGTGTAATGATCATTAAACGCTTTTCTGAAGATCTTCTTCCGGCGGTTGCAAAACTTTGCAGGCAAAATATGAATCTCGATATTATGCCAGACTTTCTTCTTAAAGAAAAAACTTTCGAAGATCCAGATTTTAATCCGAATATTACTCTTGTTGGATTTAATGATAGCACTCAGGATTTAGTTGGATTTATTCAAGGTGTAATACGAATAAGAGAAACCGGCAAAATGGGATATATCAAATTGATTTGTGTTGATTCCAATGATAGAAGAAAGCATGTTGCAAGCAATCTTTATGGAATTGTGGAAGAAAAAATGAAAGCGGATGGTGTAAATGCGATTCGAGTTTATGAATCGTGGCCAAATTATTTTATGCCTGGATTAGATCCCTATTATACTGAAGCAGTGTGTTTTTTTGAAAGGAAAGGATTTAAGAAGATTGGAGATACTTCCAACCTTGAAGCAGATTTAGCATATCAAAATTTTGAAACTACGAAATCTGAGGAAGTACTTGCTCAAAAAGGAGTATCAGTAAAACGTGCGGAATTATCTGATAAAGAAAGAGTAATTGGATGGATTAGAGAAAATTTCAAAGCCTGGGAAAGTGAAGTAACATCTTCATTTGAGAATAATCCAATCTCAATTCATCTGGCTGAAATGGAAGGAAAGATAATTGCTTTTTCTGGCTACGAAGGGAATAACAAAGGAACTGGCTGGTTCGGTCCGATGGGAACAGCAGAAGCTGCAAGAGGAAAAAATGTTGGGGGAGTATTGTACCGCCGCTGCCTGGCTGATATGAAAGAAATCGGTTTTGTAAAAGCAATTATTCCGTGGGTTGGACCAATTCCATTTTATATGCATTACTCAAATGCAAAAGTAAAAAGAGTTTTCTGGCGATTTGAAAAGCAAATTATTCAATAAAAGTTCTTGATCATATTCTTGAACTTGATTTTGTAGGTGTTCTTGTTCCCAACAGAGATTATGCAACACACTGGACGCTATTAAACAACAATTCGGAACTAAAGTTGAGAATAAATATTAAGATTAAATCTTTGTTGATAGCTCCTTGTGGAATGAACTGTGGATTATGTTTGGCATATCATCGGGTTAAAAATAAATGTGCGGGCTGCCGATCAACGAATTCTAAAACATCTAACCATTCCATTAATTGTTCAATAAAAAATTGTGAATTGTTATCAAATAATAAATCAAAGTATTGTTTTAATTGTCAAAAATATCCTTGTATTAGAATTAAAAATCTTGATAAACGCTATAGAACTAAATATGGTATGAGTATGATTGAGAATTTAAACACAATTAAGGAAATTGGTATTCGAAAATTCACAAAACAAGAAAAACAAAAATGGGCATGTTCGATGTGTGGAAATATTATTTGTGTTCACAGAAAAAATTGTTTGGTTTGCGGTGGTAATAGAGATTTTAACGTTAGTAGCTATGGATTATAAACACCACACAATTGAACCAAATAGAACCAGGATTTTAAGATTTGATCTACCAGTGTATATGTTTCATGGTTCAGATGATGCAAACTGTCCGGTGGAAGGAATTATTCAATTAAAAAAAAAGGCGGAAGAGCTTAATAAAAAAAATATACAAGTATTTATATTTCCCGAACACGGTCATTCTCTGGAGTTTCTAAGTTGGGTAGGAAGAAAATCATTACCAGTTGGATTGAAAACATTGTTTGAGGAAATTGAAAAATTTTAAAATATTGTTTGCCCTTTACAAGGTAAATAAAGTGTGCATCGTAAAACACAACTAAAAAGGAAAGGTTATGAGTAATGATAAGAATCGTGTTTGTCCCGTAGAACTTTCAGGTACTTTGGATAGTAAAATTAGGAGGTGGTTACAAAATCCTCAAAAACTATTAGAGCCATATATTAAGGAAGGAATGAAGGTTCTTGATATTGGGTGCGGTCCCGGTTTTTTTTCAATTGAAATAGCAAAAATGATCGGCAAAACCGGGAAACTATTCTCGGTTGATTTGCAGGAAGGAATGCTTCAAAAAATTAGGAATAAAATACAAGGGACAGAAATTGAAGAAAGAATAACACTTATAAAAAGCGATCAGGAGGAAATCAGTGTACCGGAAAAAGTTGATTTCATTTTAGCTTTTTATATGGTTCATGAAGTTCCGAATAAAGATAAGTTATTCGAAGCACTAAAAAATCTTCTGGTTGAAAAAGGACAATTTCTTATTGTAGAACCTAAGTTTTTTCATGTATCGAAAACAGAATTTGAAATGACAATACAGAAAGCAGAGAAAGCAGGATTCAAAGCAACTAAAGGTCCAAAATTACATTTTAGTTTTTCAGCAATATTAAAAAATGCCTAACGTTATAGTGGAAAGATACCCTGGCTGTCTACCTGGTATGTTATCCAAACGTTCTTTCATTTGCAAGATGCCGGCTAAAAAATAATGATGCTGAATGCCACCAAACAGGGCTACTTAATTAGAATGAGGTTAAGAATGCGGTGCTTAAAAATAAATTAAATTTCTCGACAAAGATTTACTAATCCTTGTGAAGTGTCCAATGAAAATATTTGTTGTGTAATTTAAAATTGAAACATAATTAAAGTAGTACTTACAGAATTTAACTATTAGTTCCTGGTGAAACCGTTGTTTCCAATACATATTTGTTGTGTTGTGGGATAAAAAGAATTTAATCGATTTTTATTACTAAAAACGAGTCTGTAAAATATTTTATTTTAGCAATTCTTTTTCCAAAGGTTTTAATCACTTCTTTATTTCAATTGAAGTTATGGGATACCTTCCTTTTATCAATGTTTCCATTTTAAAATTCCTGTCTGTATTTTTCATGTAAACAATACAGGAGTTATTACAACTTGGGAAATGTTAACATTGTTGATTTTGATTATAATTTTTGATACAAACTTTATAACAGCTTGAAAAAAATAATTTACATTTTCATATCCTTCATTACTTTTACTTCATTTAGCTTCCCGCAAACCGGAAGTATTAAAGGAAATGTATCCGATAAAGATTCACCAATAGCTGGTGTAAGTGTATCTATAATTAATACCGGGCTTGGTGCAGTATCAGATCTTAATGGAAACTATTTTGTTGCCGATATTCCATTCGGAAGATATAAAGTAAAGTTTAGTGTAATTGGTTATCTAACAGATACTCTCGATATTCAAATAACGACTAACAAAACCTTCGAACTAAATGTTGTATTACGGGAAACTATAATTGAAGTTTCTGAAGTTGAAATTATTGGAAACCGGGTGCAGAGACAAAGAGATACCAGAGTAAGCCTGCTTAGCCTAAAACCATCAAGTGCAAGAGTTTTACCCGGAGCAATTCAGGATGTACTAAGAGCATTGCAATCGCTTCCAGGGGTGCTTGCTATTAATGATTTTTCATCTCAGTTGGTTATACGCGGAAGCGGTCCAGATCAGAACTTAATTGTAATGGACGATATCGAAGTATTCAGTCCATACCGGTTATATGGTGTTATCAGTATGTTCAATCCGGAAGCTGTTTCGGATATAAGTTTAATAACGGGTGGTTTCCCGGCAAGATATGGGGATAGACTTTCTGCTGTTCTTGATGTAACAAACAAAGAAGGAACTAAGAATAATCTTTTCAAAGGAAATATTAATGCAAGCATTGTAAGCGCAAATTTAGTTCTCGAAGGAAAAAATCCATTCAACATAAAAGGAAGCTGGTTGTTTAATTCTCGAAGAACTTACTATGATTTAATTATAGAACCGTTTGTTAAAAAGGCTGGACTCGTGGAAGATAATGTGGCATTCCCAAACTTTTATGATTTTCAAGCAAAGCTTACATTTGGACCATTTAGCGGGCACCGGTTTTTACTTAACGGAATTTTATCGCGTGATGCAGTTCATGTTGTAAGCGGAGCAAAAAGAGTAACCCCGGATAGTGTGGCAATACAAGATCAAACTAAAAATGATCTGGCAGGATTCGCATGGCATTATTCTCCAACACAAAAATTTCTTAATAAAGTAATTTTATCCTGGTATCGCAATGGAGGCGATTCTGGTTTGGATGCAGAAGTTCTGGATCCATCTATCGATCGCGATAGATTTAAAGGAGCAATACCGGATACGCTTGCTGCATACCTGGTTGGGTTTGGTTTTAATTCAACTTACGCATACCGCAAATATTCCATTGATGATAAATTTATTATCAATTGGGGAAGCAATGAGTTTGAAGCTGGTGCTGGGTATGATTTAATGCAAACCACTATCGATTTAAACTTCAAACTCTCACCGGAATTTCGGGCGGTACTTGTAAACAATCCAAGCTTTCGTGCGGCATTTAGCAGTTT
The DNA here is from genome assembly GCA_026390815.1 of Ignavibacteriales bacterium. Classification (NCBI taxonomy): domain Bacteria; kingdom Pseudomonadati; phylum Ignavibacteriota; class Ignavibacteria; order Ignavibacteriales; species Ignavibacteriales bacterium. Next base: position 116,346 of record JAPLFH010000007.1, read on the forward strand.
AAAAGATGTTAAAGATTATTCACGCAGCCGGTTCTATGTCCAAAATAATTTTAAGGTTTCGCAAAATTTATTTCTGCAACCTGGTTTACGTTTTGATTATTCCGGTATTCTGGATAAATATTATATTGCTCCAAGATTTTCCTTCTCGTACGCATTTAATAATATAACAACGCTGCGTGCTGTCTGGGGAATTTATTATCAATCACCCGGATATGAAAAGATGCGGGACGCATATGTTCTTTTTGATTTAAGTGAAAAAAATACTAAAACTCTGCAGGCAGAAAAAGCAACTCATTATGTTTTAAGTTTAGAAAGATGGCTTAGCGAAGAATGGCATGCAAAATTTGAAACTTACTTCAAAAAGTTTGATGATCTGATAGTTCAAAAAAGAATTGTTGGAACAAAGTTTTTTACTGAGTCAATTCCCGGTAAAGACCTTCGCTTTAAAGATGCCTGGACAAGTCCCGTTCCGATTCGTGCTGATTCAACTACCCAAGTTCCAGTTAATAATTCTAATGGAGAAGCTTATGGATTTGAGTTTCTTTTAGAAAAGAAAAACGTAGTTGGTTCAAATATTTTATCCGGTTGGATTTCCTACACACTGGCATGGGCAAATAGATACGAGGAAAATTATAATTTCCCATTTAGGTTCGATCAAAGACATACTATAAATATTGTTCTTGATTACCAGGCTAACAATTGGTTGACAATTGGATTACGATTTCAGTTTGGGTCTGGATTTCCTGTAACTCAGGCAATTGGAATTAAACCACGTGTAATTCTAAAAGATGAAAACGCAGACGGTATATCGGAAACCCCGGAGATTGTTACTGTAAGAAATTATTCGGATCCTTCAACTGGTCCTGTAGTTGTGTACGATATAGATTATGGTGGAAGAGAAAATTATTTTAAATCAAGAAAACCAGACTATCATAGACTCGATTTAAGGTTTACGGCTGCAACCAACTTTTGGGGATACGATTGGAATTTTTACCTTGATGTCATAAACGTTTACAACCGGACAAATGTAATTAATTATGATTATTTTGTTACACCTGATTTAAAACTTGGTAAAAGAGCAACCGGTATGTTCCCGATTCTTCCAACGTTTGGATTTAATGTTAAATTTTAATGGCTAAAGAAATGTCATTTCTTGTAAGATAAAACATTTCTAAATTTCAATATGAACGAAATACTTACAGTAAGCGGATTAACAAAACTGATAAAACTAACTCTTGAAGAAGAGTTTACGGATATATCTGTTGAGGGAGAAATTTCTAACTATAAAGCTCATGTTTCGGGGCACTGGTATTTCAATCTTAAAGATTCCACCGCAGTAATTAATTGTACGATGTGGCGTGGATTAAACAGTTATGTTTTCTTTACACCAACTGATGGAATGAAAATTATAGTTAGCGGAAGAATTACTGTTTATCCACCGCGAGGCAACTATCAATTAGAAGTTCGTTCAATGAAACCAGCCGGTGAGGGTGAACTGCAGGCAGCATTTGAAAGATTGAAAAGGAAACTTCAAGCAGAAGGATTGTTTGATGAACAATTCAAAAAACCAATTCCCTCTTTCGCTAAAAAAATTGGAATTGTTACTGCAATTGATGGTGCTGCATTCAGGGATTTGATAAGCATTGCACGTAGAAGATTTCCATTGATTGAATTAGTCATCGCTCCTTCCAAAGTTCAGGGAGAAGGCGCCGCTATATCGATTGTTGAAAGTATTGAGATGTTGAATACTAAGAAAGATATTGATCTGATAATTGTTGGCAGAGGTGGTGGTTCATTGGAAGATCTTTGGGCTTTTAATGAAGAAGCAGTTGCCAGGGCAATCTTCGCATCAAATATTCCTGTTGTTAGCGCCGTTGGACATGAAGTTGATTTTACAATTGCTGATTTTGTTGCTGACTTACGTGCTGCAACACCTTCTGCGGCAATGGAAATTGTAACACCAAACCAGGAAGACTTAATGAATTTTTTAGAAGAATTTTCGTTAAAATCAACCGAGATTATTTCATATATTTTAGATGACAAAAAGAAAATGATATGGAATATTATGAACTCGTACGGTTTTAGAGTTCCGCAAGATAAGGTGAAAATAAAAATTCAGGAATTAGATAATCTTTTTTATAGAGTACAACAAAAGATCGATGGTAAATTGAACTCTATAAAAAACAAATTCCAGCTTTTAGTTAAAGATCTCGAAGCGAATGACCTTAAGAAAATTTTGAAGAAAGGATTTGTTCTTGTTAGGCAGGATACCAAAATAATAAGTCGTGCAAAACAATTTGATGGGAACCTACCTGCATCATTAAATTTTTACGATAACGAAATTGTAGTGAAAAAAACTTTATGAAAAAAAACAATGTAAAATCATTTGAAGATTCTTTAAAAAGATTAGAAGAAATTTCAAATTTACTTGATAGCGAAGAAGTTGGGTTAGACCAGGCAATATCTCTTTATGAAGAGGGAATTGAGCTTTCTAAAATTTGCATGAACAAATTGAAAGAAGCCGAATTGAAAATTTCTTCATTTAAGAAAAATCTGGAAGACAATACAATTGAAGAAACTGAATTTGAAGAATAAATGAATTACTGTCGACTTAATCATATTTTTTAATAGTATGCTTAAGCAAATTGTTTTTGATAATTAGGTCTTGTATTAAAGCATCATAAGAATTAAGTTGAATAGCACACAGGCAAAGGATGGATGACGAAATTAAATATAAATTACTTTCCAAGATAAACTCTCCAAAAGATATTAGAGATTTTGATTCTGGTGAGCTTAAACTTTTATGTTCAGAAATCAGGGAATTTTTAATCGATGTAATTTCGCAGGTTGGCGGACATTTTGGCGGTGGTCTTGGCGCCGTTGAATTAACTGTTGCACTTCATAAAGTTTTTGACACACCGAATGACATTCTTGTTTGGGATACAGGTCATCAAGCTTATCCTCATAAAGTTCTTACAGGTAGAAAAGATTCCCTTAATACAATCAGGCAATTAAATGGTCTAAGCGGCTTTCTTAAAAGAAGTGAAAGTGAATACGATGCATTTGGGGCAGGGCATGCTTCAACCTCAATTTCAGCAGCACTGGGTATTGCGCTTGCACGCGATTTAAATAAGGAAAGCAAGAAAGTAATTGCTGTTATTGGTGATGGAGCAATGACTGGCGGGATGGCTTATGAAGCTATGAATAATGCCGGAGTTCGTAAATCTGATTTAATTGTTGTACTCAATGATAACAATATGTCTATTGGTCCAAACGTATGGCAGATTTCCAATTATTTTACTGAAATGATTTCCCACCCCGAATATAATAGATTCAAAGCACGCATTTGGGACTTGACTGGAAAGATGGATAATTTGGGAGACAGGGTTAGAAAAATTGCAGCTAGAATTGAAGGAGGAATTAAGGCAGTTATTACTCCAGGTATGCTGTTCGAAGCTTTAGGTTTCAGATATTTTGGACCGGTGAACGGGCACAATGTTACACAATTAATAAAATTATTTGAGCATGTTAAGCACTTGAAAGGACCGATTCTTATCCATGCATTAACGCAGAAAGGAAAAGGTTACAAACCAGCTGAAGAACATGTTCAGCGTCTTCATGCTTCTACTCCATTTGATAAACTTACCGGCAAAGCTTTTAAAAAAGTTGGGGCGCTTCCATCTTTTACAAAAATATTTGGTGAAGCTATAGTAGAAATTGTAAAAGATAATCCTAAGGTTGTTGGTATAACGGCAGCAATGCCGGATGGTACAGGGATGGATATTTTACAAAATGCTTTCCCTCAAAATTATATTGATGTTGGAATAGCCGAAGAACATGCTGTAACTTCAGCTGCCGGTATGGCAACACAAGGAATAATTCCTGTTGTTGCAATTTATTCAACATTTCTTCAACGCGCTTTCGATCAAATTATTCATGATGTTGCATTGCAAAAACTTCATGTAGTTTTTATTTTAGATCGCGCCGGACTGGTGGGAGCTGATGGTCCAACTCATCATGGTACTTTTGATTTATCGTATCTTAGATTGATTCCGAATATGGTAGTTATGGCTCCAAAAGATGAAGTTGAATTGCGCAATATGCTCTTTACCGCTATCGAGTATAAAGACGGACCTGTTGCAATCCGCTACCCACGTGGTAATGTTTTCGGGCTTCAGATAAAAAATGGATTTGAAAAAATTGATATTGGGAAAGTTGAAATTTTGAATACCGGAGACGATGTTGCGATTCTCTCAGTTGGTTCTATGGTAAACAATTCTTTAAATGCGGCGGAAATACTCAAGGAAAATGAAATTAATGCTGAAGTTGTAAATATGAGATTTATAAAACCGCTCGATATAGAATTTCTTGATAGAATTGCTTCCACACATAAAAAAATTGTTACTTTAGAAGAGAATTCTTTGATGGGCGGTTTTGGCAGCGCTGTGGTTGAATATTTTGCTGATAAAAATTATCGAAATGAAATTCTACGATTAGGAATACCGGATAAATTTATTGAGCACGGAACGCAACAAGAATTGCATAAACTACTCGGACTGGATGCTTTGGGAATTGCCGATAAAGTTAAACTCTTTTTGAAAGGAAAAGCAACTCACCAGGAGATAATTTTATAATGGGGAAAAAGAAAATTGCAATAATTGGCTTGGGCGGAATTTCACAACTGGTTCATTTGCCAATTCTTTCTAAATTTAAGGATATTGAAATTAATGCTGTTTCTGAAATAAATAAAAACAGATTAAATGTTGTTGCTGATAAATTTTCTATTTCCAACAGGTACCAGGATTATAACAAAATGCTGGAGCAAGTAGAATTGGATGCCGTTATTATCGCGACTCCAACGAACACTCATACACAAGTAGGCATCGATTGCCTTAAAGCCAAAAAAAATATTTTTGTTGAAAAGCCAATAGCCAGAAGATTTGATGAAGCTGAACTAATAAATGAAGAAGCAAAGTTGAATAAGAGAAATGTAATGATTGGAATGAACCAACGATTCAGACCGGAATCAATGCTTTTGAAAAGTATTATTAAAACTGGTGAACTTGGGGATTTATATTTTTTAAAAGCTGCCTGGGCAAGAGAGCAAAGCAGCAGAGAAAAATGGATGTTGAAGAAAAGCGAATCTGGTGGTGGTGTTCTTCTGGATTTGGGTATCGTCCTTTTAGATTTAGCAATGTGGTTATATGATTACCGCAGTGTAAGTACTGTTACTGCCCAACATTACTTTCATTATACAAAAGAAGTTGAAGACACAGCTGTTGCTTTTATCAGGTGTAAAGATTCTTCTGTAATTGGTATCGAAGTAAGCTGGGTGCCAAAACCAGTTAAAGAACAAATGATACTTACAGTTTATGGTTCCAAAGGTTGGGCGCAACTTAATCCATTAAAAGTTTATAAACGAATAAATGATCAGTACATCGATTATTCTCCTGCACAGTTGAAAGATGAAAAAGGGATCTTCAAAAAATCCTATGAAAATGAATTGAGATATTTTATTGGTGCTCTTAGAGGCGATTTTCCATATATGTCTACCAGCGAAGATGCCGTGCTGAGAATGTCCTTAATAGAATCTATTTATAAATCTGCTGAAACAAAAACCGAAGTTAAAATTTAAGGCTGGATATGAAGTCTAAAATACTATTAGTCGATGATGAACACGATATAATTGAATTTCTCCAATACAATTTGGAGCAGGAAGGATTTGATGTTATTTGTGCTTATGACGGAGAAGATGCATTACAAAAAATTATTGAAAAGCCGGATCTTATTATTCTTGATGTTATGATGCCAAAACTTGACGGCTATGAAGTATGTAAAATTATTCGTCAAAAAAAGGAATTTGAAAATACTCCAGTAATTTTTTTAACAGCAAAATCCGGTGAAAAGGATGAGATAAAAGGACTTGATCTTGGAGCTGACGACTTTATACAGAAACCGATTTCACCAAAGAAATTAATTGCACGTGTAAAATCCAACTTAAGAAAGTTGGAAAGTTTATCTGAATTCAATCTACCAGGAAAATTAGTAATTGGAATTCTGGAAATTGATCGGGAAAAATATATTGTAAATATTGCTGGCGATGATTTGGTTCTCCCAAGAAAGGAATTTGAAATATTAAATTACCTTGCCACTCATCCAGGTAAAGTATTTAGCAGAGACGCAATTTTGCGGGATGTTTGGGGTACAAATGTTTTTGTTGTTGAAAGAACAATTGATGTACACATTAGGAAAATAAGAGAGAAGTTCGGGAAATATTCAGAAATGATTGAAACAATAAAGGGAGTTGGTTATAAATTCAAAAGCATTGAAAAACATTTTTAACAATATCTTTTCTTCAAGATTTTTTGGAAGTGGAATATTTGCTGCAAGTGCATTGTTATTTTTTATTTGTTCCTTTTCTTTTTCTATCAATGGTTATAATATTATTTATTTGTTTGTTATCATCCTTATTTTTGATATCGCAATCCATTTCATCATTAGCAAAAAACGAAATACAGAAATAGAAAAAATAAAAAATGTTATCCAATCAATAAGAAACAACAACTTTACTTCTCCGGATGAAATATTGCTTGATAAATCACTTGCAGGGTTGCAGGAAGAAATTCAAGCGATGTTTTTGAAATCGAAGAATGATATTGATAATCTTAAACGACTCGAACGAGTGCGAACGGAATTTCTTGGTAATGTTTCCCACGAACTTAGAACACCAATTTTTGCTATACAGGGATTTTTAGAAACTCTTCTCGATGGGGCAATAGATGATCCTAAGGTGAATAAAAGTTTTCTAAAGAAAGCAAATAACCACACTGAGAATTTAAACCAGCTTTTAAATGATCTGATTGATATTTCGATGATCGAATCCGGTGAGATGCACTTGAGTTTTCGTTATTTCAATATCAAAGAATTTCTTGAACAAATTGTGTTTGAAATAAAGCATTTGGCTGAAGAAAAAAATATCGAGCTGTTGCTTCTTCATGGTAATGAAAATCTCCAACTATTTGGTGATAAGAACAAACTTAAACAGGTTATGATTAATCTGATTCAGAACGCCATAAAGTATACAGAGCAAGGAAAAGTTGAAGTAATTATTGAAGAGAAAGATAAATTTGCCAAAATAATTGTTAAAGATAGCGGAATAGGAATTGCAAAAGAGAACTTAAATAGAATATTTGAACGATTCTACCGGGTCGATAAAGACAGGTCGCGCGCAATTGGTGGTACAGGTTTAGGATTAGCAATTGCAAAACATATAATCGAAGCACATTCATCCAAAATAGAAGTTGATAGTGATCTGGGAAAAGGTTCAACCTTTTGGTTCAATTTGAAAAAATAAATATTGTTTTATAATTTGAATCATCCAGAAATTACTAGTGGATTTCAAAAGATAAATAAAGCATTAAAAAATCAGCGGAGTTAACGATGTCTCAATTATCTAAATCGGAAATCTGGCAGAATCTTAAGAAACATCAAAAGAAAATATCAAAAATTCATATGCGGGATATGTTTAAGGAAGATCCAAAAAGATTTGAGAAGTTTTCATTAAAGGTAAATGACATTTTACTTGATTACTCAAAAAACAGAATCACAGAAGAAACGATGAATTTATTCATTCAGCTTGCTGAATTTTCGGATCTTAAAGCCTGGACACAAAAAATGTTTTCCGGGGAAAAGATTAATTTTACTGAAGGCAGGGCAGTTTTGCACACAGCTTTAAGAAACCGTTCAAATAAACCAGTTTATATGGATGGGAAAAATGTTATGCCGGATATAAACTCAGTGCTAAATCATATGAGAGAATTCAGTAACTCAGTACGTAGCGGTGAGTGGAAAGGATATTCTGGAAAACCGATTATCGATGTTGTAAATATTGGAATTGGCGGTTCTGATCTTGGACCGGTTATGGTAACGGAAGCGCTGAAACCATATTCCGATTCCGGATTGAATGTTCATTTTGTTTCTAACATTGATGGAACACATCTGGCTGAAGTGCTAAAAAATATTAAACCGGAAACAACTTTATTTATTGTTGCATCCAAAACATTTACTACCCAGGAAACTTTAACAAACGCAATCTCTGCTAAAAACTGGATTTTGGATTCTTCAAAAGATGAATCAGCGGTTGCAAAACATTTTGTTGCTCTTTCAACAAATGAAGTTGAAGTAGTAAAATTTGGTATCGATCCTAAAAATATGTTTGAGTTTTGGGATTGGGTTGGTGGTAGATATTCACTTTGGTCTGCAATTGGATTATCCATAGCCATTTATATTGGAATTGATAACTTTGAACAACTTCTTGCCGGCGCGTTTGAAATGGATGAACATTTCCATCATCAACCTTATGAGAAGAATATGCCAGTAATCTTAGCTTTACTTGGTATCTGGTATAATAATTTTTTCGATGCAGAGACACATGCAATTCTTCCATACGATCAATACTTGCATCGCTTCCCGGCTTACTTCCAGCAGGGAGATATGGAAAGCAATGGCAAAAGTGTTTCTCGAGATGGTAAGAAAGTAGATTACTCAACGGGCCCAATAATTTGGGGTGAGCCTGGCACGAATGGACAGCATGCTTTCTACCAGTTAATTCATCAGGGCACAAAATTAATCCCCTGCGATTTTATCGCGCCAATCGAAACTCAAAATCCAATTGGCGATCATCATGTTAAATTGCTTTCTAATTTTTTTGCACAAACCGAAGCAATGATGAAAGGAAAGTCAAAAGAAGAAGCGAGGAAGGAATTAGAAAAATTTGGACTGGCTGAAGAAGAACTTGAAAATCTTTTACCACACAAAGTTTTTGAAGGGAACAAACCTACAAATACAATTCTTGTTAATAAGGTTACACCAAAAACTCTCGGTTCCATAATTGCTCTTTATGAACATAAAATTTTTGCGCAAGGGATAATCTGGAATATTAATTCATTTGATCAATGGGGAGTAGAACTTGGGAAACAACTTGCAAAAGTTATTTTACCGGAATTGGTTAATCAGGAAAAGATTAAGGCTCACGATTGTTCTACCAACGGACTAATAAATTATTTCAAAGAAAACAAAAATGATTATTAAAAAAGGAAATTTTATTATGAAGTATTTTGGATTTCGCCTTTTAAAAATATTTATTTCAATAAGTTTGTTCTTCTTACTCACATCGAATGTAAAAGGACAGGTTAAAACCATACCCGTTTGGTCGAATGGAATTCCGGGTGCGATAGAAAATAATGATTATAAAGAGGGAACTCTAAAAACTTCAATAGATCATATTGCAAAAGTAACTGAGCCAACTATTTCAATTTATTCCCCACCAAAGGATAAATCAACAGGAGCGGCAATAATTATTTGCCCTGGTGGGGGATATGCTATGCTGGCAAATGGACACGAAGGTAAGGATATTGCAGCATGGCTTAATGAATTAGGTATTACTGGAGTCTTACTTAAATATCGTCTGCCAAGCGATGAAATCATGAAAAATAAAAGTATTGGTCCGCTGCAAGATATTCAGGAAGCAATTCGTATCATAAGACGCAATGCAAAAGATTTTGGGATTGATGTTAAGAAAATTGGTGTTATAGGTTTTTCTGCTGGCGGACATCTTGCATCAACAATAAGTACGCATTATTTAGAAAAAGTTTATGAATCTGACACAACAAGCTGTCGCCCCGATTTCTCTATTTTAATCTACCCTGTCATTTCAATGGAATCAAACCTTACTCATTCTGGTTCAAGAGAAAACCTTTTAGGTAAAAATCCAGGTAAGGATTTGATAGATCATTTTTCAAATGATCTTCAGGTAGATGAAAACACTCCTCCTGCTTTTCTTGTGCATTCTGCCGATGATAATGTTGTTTCTGTGCAAAACAGTATCAATTACTTTTTAGCTTTGAAAAAATTCAATGTTCCAGTAGAACTTCATCTTTATGAAAATGGTGGACATGGTTTTGGTCTTGCAAAAAATGGAGGAACAGAATCTACTTGGGCTGAATCATGTAAAAACTGGCTAAAAGCAAGAGGAATACTTTAATTATTCGCAAATAGAAGGGATTTAGATCTTAATATTCGCTTTAAATGTTGATGTGATCAAACTGATGAATTAAATATTGATGATACAATTTCTTTTTCAGGCAATAATTGACTTAACCGCATAACTTTTCGTATATTTAACACTCAAATTTTAGAAAGTGGAGGAATATTAATGTTCGCTGTGGTAGATATATTAGGGCAGCAGTTTAAGGTAACTGAAAAGACAAAATACTATGTGCCGAAGCTTAAAGCCAATGTTGATTCAGAAATTGAATTCGACAATGTTTTGTTACTAACTGATGATAACGGAACCAAAGTAGGCACTCCAACCGTTACTGGTGTAAAAGTAACTGCAAAAGTTTTGGAACACTTGAAAGATGATAAAGTTATTGTTTTCAAGAAAAAAAGAAGAAAAGGCTACAAAGTAAAAAAGGGTCATAGACAGCAATTATCAAGAATTGAAGTAACTAAGATAGCATAAAGAGGTAATTTATGGCACATAAAAAAGGACAAGGTTCATCCAGAAACGGTCGTGATAGTAACTCACAACGTCTTGGAGTAAAGCGTTTTGGTGGCGAATTAGTTTCTGCTGGATCGATTCTGGTTAGACAAAAAGGTACAAAATTCCATCCTGGCGAAAATGTTGGAAAGGGAAGCGATGATACTTTATTTGCAAAGATTGAGGGTAAGGTTAAATTCGAAACAAAAAAAGCCGATCGAAAATATATCAGCGTTTACGCTGCTTAAATAAAAAGTCCACCTTTCGGTGGACTTTTTTTTGTAAAAATTAGCAAAAATATTTCTCCATTTACAACTCGAATTATTAGAAACTAAAAATGCCCAGTTTATTAAATTTTATTAATTGAGTTTTACAATCCTAACCTGTTCATATCTTCAACTAACTCTTTAACTGATTTAACAGAATTATCAAGAGCAGCTTTCTCTGTTTCATTAAGACTAAGCTCAATTATCTTTTCTACTCCATTCGAACCAAGGATGGCAGGAACTCCAACATAAAATCCGCTAATTCCAAATTCACCACTTAGGAAAGCACAAACTGGGAGTAATCTTTTTTCATCATATATTATTGATTCAGCCATAGCAATTGCTGAAGAAGCTGGTGAATAGAATGCCGAACCAGTTTTTAGTAATTTTACTATTTCACCACCAGCCATTTTAGTCTTTTGCACCATTGCTTCCATAACTTCTTTAGCTTTTATTGCATCGTTATATTTTCGTTCAAGCATTTCCATAACGGGAATACCATTAACATTTGCATATCTAACCAGCGGAACCATTGTATCTCCGTGTCCGCCAAGAACCATGGCATTAATATCTTTTACAGAAACACCTAATTCCCAGGCAATAAAAGATGCAAAACGAGAGGAATCAAGAACTCCTGCCTGACCGATAACATGGTTTGATGGAAATCCAGTAATCTTTTGAAACAGTGTAACCATCGCATCAAGTGGGTTGGAAATAATAATTGCAATTGAATCCGGAGCATATTTCTTAACTCCTTCAGCAACATCTCTCATAATCTTTGCATTTGTTACTAATAAATCATCACGACTCATTCCAGGTTTTCTTGGTAAACCTGCAGTAACAATTACAAGATCAGCTCCCTGAACATCAGAATACTGGTTTGTACCAATCACGTTTACATCAAACCCATCAATACGGGAAGCCTCAGCAACATCAAGAGTTTTTCCCTGCGGTAAATCTGTTACGATGTCAAAAAGAATTACATCAGCGAGCTGCCTTTGCGCAATTAACTGAGTTAAAACACCACCAATCTGTCCACCACCAATTAAAGCAATTTTTTTCCGAGACATTCTGCCCTCCTTTTAGTATTTAAGTTTTATAATGTTGAAAAATATAAATAAAATAAATGGGAATGCAAAAAATTTACGAAGAATGTTCAGGTAGATAAAAAGAAAAAATTAAAAAGCTAAAGTTTCATCACAAGAAATAGTTCAGTTCCTTTAGGTGTAAAATTATAGTTAACCACATCCATACAAGTATTCATAATATATAAACCGCGCCCGCTTTCTTTATAAAGATTTTCTGGTTCGGTAGGGTCCGGTACCTCTTTGGGATTAAAACCATTGCCTTCATCTTTAATTACGGATTTAATTTCAGAATCAGAAACTGAAATTGAAATTTTTACTTTTTTTTCAAAATTACCTTTATTACCGTGCATCATTCCATTTGTAGTTGCTTCGTTAATCGCAAGGACCAGGTTGTTTTGCTTAGTCTTTTCAATATTATTTTCAGTGCCAATCTTTTGTAAAAATTCCTCTATTTCCGGAAGGTAGTTTGGATCACTATGAATTTCTATGTAATATTCTTTTACAGACAAAATTTCTCCGTAACTATGTATTAGGTGTGTGAAAAATAATAAAAATATTTTACTTTTCAATCTTTCAATGCTAACAAGTCTGTCGTTCTCAATTATAGAAAGTACACCGCAAATTTAATTACATAAATGGTGATAAAATTTTTCTACAAATTCCAAAACATCTGAACATTTAAATTTGCTAATTCGCGTCTTTTATTATCTGTCTTGATAAATTCATACCAACCATATAATCTTATATTTAATTTTTTTAAAATAATTGAAATTTCTGCAAGTGGGCCCACACTTCTATAGTCGGATTCTTTTGATCGTAAATTACTTTTATACATATAAGTTTTAAGAGTTAAATACCGGATACCTATTCCATAAAATAATCCTAAAATCTTTACATTAAGTTTAGGCTCAATATAAATTTCTTCAAGGTCCCTAATAGGTCTTCCAGAAAAATTTGTCCATTTGAAATCACCTTGTTCAGATAATTTAATATAGCCATAGAAATTAAAAAATAATCTATTTGTTAATCTGATTGATGATGAGTCCTGGTACGATAGCTGCCGGAATGAAAAACTTCTATAATTTGGATTCAAATCCTCAAAATCATATACAGTATAATTGGATGAAACCTCAAAAAGATTTCTAGAAGAAATATTTTTACCATTATAATTACCTCCGCTGCCCAACCTAATTACCCGCTGATAATTATTATTTGAACTTCTTTCAGAATAGATGTAGACAATATGATTAAGACTTCCCTCAAGATTTATAAAAACATCAAAGAACGGATTCAATTTTCTTATGTAATATAATCTAACAATTGAAAGCAATTCATCTCTATCGTCAAAATTATTTTTACTGGGTGTATCGTATTGTAATTTGTTATGGAGCAAACTAAAAGATAAGGTGTCAACAGTGGAAATTCTATATCTGCCACTTAATGAGATTGAAATTCTGTCTGCCCGATTATTCTTTTCACTTTCTGTAGAGGATCTTTCCTCAAAAGCTTTTTGTCTTTCATCAAAAAGGAATACATTTGATTCACCGAAATTTTTGGTTAAATGTCTTTCATCTCTTTCAGAATACATTAATCTGATATTGCCATCGAAATCTGTTGATTTAATATTTCCAGTTGATTCAAATTCCAACCTGAATTCATTTACTTTAACATCAAAAATTGAAGATGAGATATTTGCTACCGAGCGATACCTGGTGTCCCGATCAATATCTCTCCAAACAACTCTGCCTATTAAATCAAAAGAAAATGGATTTGTTGAATTATAAAATGCAATTTTGTCCTGAAGAAAATAGTTCGATTCAGTTCTTGATTGAATGTTATTTGTTATATTAAAATCATTTGATATGGCTGAATCTGCTTTAAAATAAAAATCCTTTCTGCTCTGCTGAAAACTTGAACTAAGTATATTTCTGAAAGATTCATCAAAACTGTTGGAAAGATTTAGATTAAAATAGCGTAAAGTATTTTTGCGTGGAGAAATGTCATCGTTAAGAAATTTAAAAGTGGAATGAATTTCAAAATCTGATATTGTTAGAGATTTAACGAGTGCTTCGGCACCATATAAATAACCTGCATCATTTTCTCCAATTTGTCTATTGATTGAATAACCGAAGTGTGGTGCTATAGTAACACTATCATAGGGTCTCCACCTTGTAAAAAAGGAAGCACTGAAAATTGATGCCTCATTTAATCCAAGTTTTCTATCATCCGATAAAATATTATTATTTAAGAATATTCCTGTTTGGAAATTATTATGCAAAGAATATTCAGTTATGAAAGAGAAGTATTGTTCATCTTTAATGCTTTTAGGATTTAACTTGATTAAAGTTGAAAAATAATCTTCGTAAAGACCAACAAAATAATTTCCAAAGTTTTCATTTAGATAAAGTGAATTTCTGAGATTATAGGTACTTAGTTGTTTGTCAAATCTAGTAGAAAAAATGTTTGCTGGTCTGTTGGTTGAAGCAAAAATTAAACTATCACTTCGTATTTGTGCGTAGCTAAATTGCCCACCTAAACAAAAAAAGATCATTACTAAAATAATAAAATTTAACTGTCGGTTTATTTTACAAGAAGTTTGTGAAATTGGAATAATGGAAAATAGAAAAATTTTAATAGTCTCAAATTTCGTGATCGCAATATTCCAATGTCCCATCATTCTGTTCACTGTTTTATTATAAAGCTGAACAAATTGGTAATACTATTTGGCTCTAAACTGTTTGCTGAATAAGTAGCAATCCTCCAGTAATAAATTGTATTGGCAGTAATATAATTTGCATCAAACGAAATTGAAATTGTATCATTTACAACAGAGCTTTCAAATTCTTTACTCCAAATTTCTCCAAAGTATTGGTTGGTTTGAACAACAATTTTATATCTTGTTGGGAAGGGAAGTGCCGTAATTAAAAAATTAGTAAAGTAATTTACAGTGCTGTTATCTTTAGGAAACAGAATTTTTGGTGTACCTAAAATTAAATCAGAAACTTGCAGGCTGGAGTTACTTTCTAATCCACCTTTATCTATCGCTTTTATTTTAAAGTAATAGATTTTATAAAGCTCCAGATTATTTTTATCAGTAAACGAATTTACTTTTGTATTACCAATGAAAGTATTGTTATCTGGATTAAAATCCGGGGATTCACTTCTGAAAACTAAATATCCTGCAACATCACTTTCAAAATTCGCATCCCATTTTAAAAATATTGAAATACTATCAATCCAATTCCTCGCATTTATTTCTAAATTTCTTGGTGTATCTGGTGCTTTATAATTAATGGGTTTTTCCGAAACAATATTGCTTCTTCTGCTTTCTTTATTTTCATTATCAACAGCAGATATGTAATAATAGTAAGTTGAATCGTAGTACAGAGAATCGTTATAGAAATAATCGCTTGATGTAAAATAAATTTTTATAAAATTAGCTGTGTCATTTATACTTCTGTAAATATTATAACCTTTCAAATCAACTTCACTATTTCTTTTCCATTCCAGACCAATAGTTCCGTCCTGGGCGTAAAAAATATTTAAATTAGCTGGAACCGCTGGCGGTAAACCATCATCATTAAAATTATTGCTGGTTACTCTATCGCATCCAAAAACTATTGGAAGAATGAATAACAGAAAATATTTTTTAAAGCTTAAAGACATCACCTTTTTCAGGAATGGTAATATTTGCAAATTCTATAGAATTTAACCTGTCTTTAAATTTTAGCTGCTGATCATAATCTCCGTGTACCAGGAAAAAGTTTTGAATCCTACTTTTATCAAGCAGCTTGCAATAATCAATAAGTTCATTAGAATCCGCATGTGCACTCAAAGAGTTCATAACAATAACTTCAGCATTTAAATGGAATTCCTCACCAAAGATTTTAATTATCGGTTCTCGTTCTACAATCCTTCTTCCAAGTGTGTGTTCAGCATTATAGCCAACAATTAAAATTATGTTTTTAGGATCTTCCACATTATTGGCAAGGTGGTGAAGAATTCTTCCAGCTTCAGCCATTCCTGAACTGGCAATAATCATACATGGTCCGTCAATATCATTTAGCTTTTTTGAGTCAGCAACATCTTTAATGTATGTAAGTTTGTTGAATCCAAAAGGATCTCTATGTTTTAATATGAATTGAGAAGTTTCATAATCAAAACATTCCGGATGCAGCCGAAAGACTTCTGTTATGTTTACAGAAAGCGGACTATCTACAAAAACTGGAATTCTTGGAACAGCACCACTTTCAAAAATATTGTTAAGTGCGTAAACTAATTCTTGTGTTCTTCCAACACTAAAAGCTGGAACAATTATCTTAGCTTTCTTTTCAATCGCTTTTTGTATTACACCCGCAAGTTTCATTTCTGTTTCATCTGCAGTGTCATGAAACCTGCCGCCATATGTGCTTTCACAAATAAATAGATCAACATCGGGAATTTTTTCCGGATCCTTTAGAATTGGCATATTCGGTCTGCCTAAATCTCCGGTGTAACCAAGCTGGATTAATCTTCCATTCTCATTAATAACGATCAAAGTTAAAGCCGAACCCAAGATATGTCCGGCATCAAAAAAAGTTATTTTTATTTCCGGGGTAATTTCAAACTCGCGATGATAATTTATTCCAACGAAATGTTTAAGCGATTCTTCAACATCCTCGTTAGTGTAAAGCGGAGTAAAAGGATTTTGTCCATTTTTAATCCTTCTTTTATTTACAAAAGCAACATCTTTTTCCTGAATGTAGGCAGTATCTTTTAACATTATTGTTGCCAAATCCCGCGAGGCAAACGTAGTGTAAATATTTCCGGTAAATCCATTCTTACTGAGGTTGGGAATATTGCCCGAGTGATCAATATGTGCGTGGGAAAGAATTACAAAATCAATTTTGGAAGGATCAAAAAGATCGAAATTTTTATTTAGTTCATAGGCTTCTTTTCTTTTTCCCTGGTACAAACCACAATCTAAAAGAAAGGTTGTTCCATTGGTTTTAATCAGATGCATTGAACCGGTAACTGTGCGGGCAGCGCCAATAAATTGAATTTCCATATTCACCTTATTTTTAATTCAAAACTATCTAAAGTTGGTTAGAGATTCAATGATGATATGAAAATTCTTTCAACTATTATCTGGTATTCAACATTCCGAATCCAACATAATCAAATGATTTTCTTGTTATAGTCTAACAATATTTTTAATTTCGCAAAGTAATTTCATCAAATAAGGATTTTAAGTATGCCCGAAAGAACAATTCCAGCAATGTTTGAAGAAAGTGTTCAAAAATATTCCGGCAATGTTTTAATGTGGGAAAAGAAGAATAGTATTTATGAAGGTTTAACTTACAAAGAGATGCGGAAGATTGTACACAGTTTTGCTGCTGGTTTAATAAGGTTGGGAATTGGGAAAGGTGATAGACTTGCATTAATTTCTGAAGGAAGAAATTACTGGGTGATGAGTGAATTAGGAATCCTTTACGCCAGTGCTGTTAACGTTCCTATCTCGGTTAAGATTGATGAGCTGAATGATTTGAAATTCCGCATTTCACATTCAGAGTGTAAGATGGTTATTGTTTCCCAAAACCAGGTTGCCAAGATTAGAAAAATAAAACGCGAACTTCCTGATTTGCAGAAAATTATTCTTCTTGATAAGCTTGATAGTTTTGAAGAAGATGAAATTTTTGTTGAGGATGTTTTCAAATGCGGTGAAGAGTTTATAAAAATGCATCCGGAAGAATTTTCCAAAACCTGGCAAGAGCTAAAAGAAAATGATTATGCAAACATCTGTTATACATCGGGTACAACTGCCGATCCTAAGGGAATAATTTTAACTCACAGAAATTATACTGCAAACGTTGAGCAATCATCGGCGCTTCTTGTAATTCCGGAATGGTACACTTCGCTTTTGGTTTTACCATGGGATCATTGCTTTGCACACACCGCCGGCATTTATACATTGATGAAGAATGGAGCCAGTATGGCTTCAATTCAACTTGGTAAAACACCGTTGGAGACTTTGAAAAATATCCCAATAAATATTAAAGAAATTAAACCAACTTTTCTTTTAAGTGTTCCTGCACTTGCAAAAAACTTTAGAAAGAATATTGAAAAAGGAATTAAAGAAAAAGGATTTATAGTTGAGCACATATTTAATGATGGTTTGAAAGTGGCTTATGCATATAACGGAATAGGTTGGAATAAAGCAAAAGGCTGGCGGAAACTTTTAAAACCATTAATGAAATTCTACGATAAAATTCTTTTCAGTAAAATCCGTGAAAGTTTTGGAGGCAGATTGGAGTTCTTTATTGGCGGTGGAGCCTTGCTTGATATTGAACTTCAGCGATTTTTTTATGCACTTGGAATTCCGATGTTCCAGGGGTACGGACTTTCAGAATCATCACCTGTAATTTCCTGCAATGTTCCATTGAAACATAAACTTGGTTCATCTGGATTTATTGTTCAAGATCTTGAATTAAGAATTTGCAGCGATAAAGGAATTGAATTACCAATCGGTGAGAGGGGAGAAATAGTTGTTAAAGGCGAAAATGTAATGGCTGGTTATTGGAAGAATGAAAAAGCAACTAAAGAAACCATTCGTGATGGCTGGCTTTTTACCGGCGATCTTGGTTATTTGGATAAGGATGGATTCTTATATGTTCTTGGTCGTGATAAAAGTTTGTTAATCGCCAGTGATGGTGAGAAATATTCTCCGGAAGGAATTGAAGAAACAATTACAGAACATTCACCGTACATTGATCAGATTATGCTTTACAATAATCAAAGTCCTTACACTTCGGCGCTGGTTGTTCCAAATAAGGAAGCTTTAGTACGTATGATAAAAGAAAATCATTTAAGTGTTGATACAAAGGAAGCGCAGGAGAGAATTCTAAAAACTATTGAAAATGAAATCAACCATTATAAAAACAATGGTAAATATGCAGGAATGTTTCCGGAGAGATGGCTTCCTTCTGCAATTGCAGTTTTGGAAGAGCCGTTTACTGAACAGAACCGTTTTCTCAATAGTACCCTTAAAATAGTTAGAGGAAGAATTACGGAGCATTATAAAAGAGAATTGGATTTTCTTTATACTCCTGAAGCAAAGAATATTTGTAACCAACATAATATCGATGTCATTAAAAAATTATTAAATAATTAAAACAGATTTAGAATAAAAACCGGAATCAAAGAGAAAAATGCTAAACGATGATTTATGATTTCATATATAAGGAAGAAGGCTAAGCAAAATCAATCTGCTCTTGGAGACATATCATTCCTAAAATTTTGTTATTTCAGCACCACAAACTTTTTAGTTTCAACAAAACTTCCTGCCTTAAGCTGATAAAAATAAATTCCGCTTGGCAATTTATTTTTATCAATTGAGAATGTATAATTATAGTTACCAGCATTTTGTTCTTCATTTACTAAAGTTGCAACTTCTTTTCCTAAAACATCATAAACCTTTAATGTAATTAAAGTCCCTCCTTGGGAGGGATTTAGGGAGGCAGCTATCTGATAACTGATAGTTGTACTTGGATTAAATGGATTTGGATAATTTTGGGATAGAGCAAACTCTTCTGGTAAATCATTCCGTTTCTGTTCTTCCACCTCTACAATCTTGGATAAATCGAAGATGCTACCGTAAATATCATAACCACTTCCTTCGTTTCTTGCATCAGACCAGACAAAGAAAACTTTATTACCGTTTACCACAACTGTTGGCTGTTTTTTGAATGATTGAACGTTGGAATGAATTATAAATTCCTTCGATTTTTCTTTCCCTTCGTTTGAAAAAGCTTTTGCAAAAAGCTGGTTATTCTTAATGTAAAGGACAAGGAAATCATTATTTGTTAACGGATAAATATTAAAAAATCTATCTAAATATCTTTCAATAACATCGCTTACAATTTTAAAACTTTTTACTAAAGTATCCCCAGTAACTGATAAAATAGTTCCATAGCGGTCCCAGTTATAATATGGGCGGGTTATTTGTAAAAATTTATTGTTTCCTAAGTAAGAATCAAAGGTGAGGTTATATATTTGAGAAATTTGTTCTAAGTCTCTATTGAAGTATTGTAATTTGTCACCCCATTTAATAAAAAAGGAAGTATCATCAACCGAAAATAATTTCAACTCCTGATCGTAACCAATATCAAAATTTGATTCCTTAATAATCTCACCGATATTATTCAACAATCTCATAAATAATCTATTCCCATCTGTGTAATACATAACCATGGAAGCAATAGACAACTTTAAAATATTGGGAAATTGTGAACTACCTGTACCAAACTTTACCAAGGTATCTTTCAGCATTATATCCCAATCTTTATCGTATAATGTATAACCTTTGTGTGTAAAAGGAATACAACCGGAAATGCCTGAGAAAAGCCAAAAATTATAACAGTTACCATTGGGTAAGATAAAACAATTGCTGCTTTCTAAGTTGACCTGATTACCGATTAAATTTCCTTTGCTGTTTACAGTTATTCCACTGGATATTGTCTCTCGATTCCAGGAAATAAAAAATGAATCGTCCTTTACCGGAATAATATTGGGCAACTGATCATTACTTCCTGAAGTATCATCATTAATTTTTATTATATCATTTGAATATGAAGATAAATTGAAAACTGTTTTAAGAAATACATCTTTTTCATCACTGATAACAGTATACAATGTGCTGTCATTAATCTGGAAAAAGTTGCTTGGATAGAAAAGTGATGTTATACCACCAGGACCTAAAACTTTCGTATCAGAATTTTGATGAATAAATGTTCCATCCGAATTAAATAATAATAAATAATTATTGAACATATCCCAGCCACCTTGTAAGTTCAATTCAGTGGAAATATAAATACAGAATTTATTATCCTTAATTGGGGTAATGGTAAAATTATGTATAAATCTTTCTCCACTAAAAGGAGTAATTGAAATACTTTTAAGACTATCAATAAGATTTCCGTCGTTATTAATTAAAGCATAATTTAAAGAAATTGGATTTCCTTCCAGCCAAAATATTTGCCAGCGGTTATTTGCAATACTTGCACATTTAATTGGAGGTGTATTCCATGGATTGAACTCTGAATTATTGTTTGTTTTAAATTCTTTTATAAAAACAGGTGTAGTATTTAAAGAATCATTGGAATCGAAAATAGCTGCATAAATACCTATAGGTATTGAATCATTAAGATTTTCCCAATTAATATTGCGTGCATTAAACCAACATAATATGTAATTACTGTTTAAATCTTTATCACAATCAAACTTTGATGATCTTCTGTTGAAAATATTAGAAGGGAGAGATTTTTTTCGGATAAGATTTCCATTTATATCATAATGATTTAATACTATTGCACCATCTATACGGATGATAACATTAAATCCATCTTTCATACTTATACATTTAAAGTCCATCCCCAGGCAATCAACATCGCAACCACTTAATCCTGCTTGAAAAATATTGAAATCAAAGCTTGAAGATCCATCCGGATAATATATTTTTCCATCAATGTAAGTAATATCATCCATATGAGGATAATAATATCCAGTCCATTCATTTAATGATAAAAAAGAGCCATCCATGTTTATGGCTATATCGTCATCATCTAATATTCTTAAATTATTCCCAACAGATTTCCCAAGCGAATCATACCACTGTGCATAAGTAGTTGCTTCACCTTCGCGATAATCTTTCCAGGTTGTTAAAAACCTTTTTGTTCCATTACAAAATAATTTGGGAGAATTTTGAATAATTGTTGATGGCGAATTGTCTGTACTTATCTTAAAATCTTCGACTAATTTTGTGGGTGAGTATTGAGCACTCATTATGCCCGAAAGGAAAAAGTAAGTCACTAAAAGAAAATTCTTGCTGTTCATTCTAAGTCCCCTTAAAGTTTTGAAATGCCATACTTTTATGATATGGCATTTCTAAAATACAAATATTACATCTTAAGTAAATCAAAAATATTTTTCATCACTATATCTCTAATTTCCTCGCTTTGAATTGTTTCAAACGGAAAACCGAAAACAACTACTCCATAATCATTTTTATAAAACGTTGCAGCAGAAAACTTGTTTTCGAAATATCTTAAGATTGTTTTGCTTCCGCCAAATGGACCAATTGCATCCGGTGCATCAACATGGTAAATATCTTTCGTCAGCTCAGTGTTGAAAAGGAAGGTCATATTTTTTACAATAAACGAGTTTGATGTTGAAACAACTTTACCAATCTTAGCTGCGTGATCAGAAATCCAATTAAACTTCAGAATATCATGAGCAAACTTAATATCGGTGCTGTCTTTTCCTTTGGGTTTGAACAGATCAGTACCAATGTAAGATCCGGAAACAAACAGGTTTCCGCCAGCTTTGGTAAAGTTAGTTAGCGCCGCTTGTAGTTTTACCGGGAAAGCAACAAACTGAGTTCCGTTCAGTGAATCAACGATTGCTTTCTGCCAGTGAGTTTCTTTTTCCTTACCAAGAATTAAATCGATGAATTTATATTTTGTTAAATCAACAAAATTATCCCACACTGCTTCACCGCTTGCAGATGAATAAGAATAACCACAGCTTTTAATGGAATTACCATGAATGAACGGATAATCAAAACTATTTCCGGCGAAAATTAATCCTTCATTGTATGCGTAACTTGCACCGTGTCCTGGTGCATCATTAGTTCTGAAATCAGAGACGGGATCAAAGTTATATTGAGTACCGGTAAAATTAAAATCATATTTATCTGGTACACCAGCATCAACAAAATTTGTGAAGCCGGAAAATTCTTTTGTATCAACTGTTGCTGGTCCGCAGATTCTATCAAAGCCATTAACAATCAATACCGGATCTTTTTTATTGTTCATCCAGCATACAGAAAGAATTTCGGATGGAAAACTTTCTCCGCCTTCATTTACTGCTGTTACTTTAAAGCTGTATATCTTTCCCGGTTTTAAATTTGGAAGTTTAAAAGAATTTCCTTCAACCAATATTCCATTATCAAAATCGTTGTCATCCATTCGTGTATATAAAACATATTTAACAGCTTTTGCCGTTGGCTTCAACGGATCATCAACTGGCTGCCATTTCAATTCAACTCCGCTATTGTTATCAAGTATAGCTTGAAAATGATCGACTGGCAATGGCTGAACTACATAATCGGTTCCGTTTTGTGTTGAAATGAATCGTAGCATAGCTTTGTAAATTGCACGGGAAACCGTAAATCGGAAACGTGGATCGAGAACATATTTCATATCAAGAAAATTTTGATGTGAAAGAAGTTCTAACAATACCGAAGGAATGTTTGGTCTGCGCGATTCGCTGTAATCAGCTTCCCGAAGTTGTCTTCTACTCCAGGCAGGATCAAATTTTGCTTTAATGTCATCACAAATTTGTGTTTGAACAAGATCAGCTAAATCTCTGTTAGCAAACCTGGAATAACCTGAAGGGAAAACATCTTTCTTATCGTTGTCTTCAATTGTATAAATGGAAAGTGTTCCAATCGTTGTATCGTTATGCGTTATTCCTGCATCCGTGTGGAAAGCCATGGTAAGATCAATTGGAATTCCCAACCCTTTTTCATTCCGGTTTTTATTTGGACCAGATGGTGCTCCGTTTAGATAGTTGGCGTATTCTGCACGACATTGATAATCATCTCTGTAATCATCTTTGTCTTTCATAAAACTATAAACTAAAGTATCAGGCATTCCGGAATATTGAAGATTGTAGCGGGCGCTTTCAACATACTTGGGTCTTCCACTGGTGGAACCATTGCGGCTGATAATTCCCATACCGCCACCAAATCTAACTGCATCTGCTGAAACAATTTTACCTTCAGGATTTTCACCAGTCATATTTGAAAGAAGTACTTTTCCAGTTGTTGGATTATATCCATTTCCAAACTTGAACTTTCCTAAATAAATCCAAGTACTGCCACCGATTTTTTGATTAACTACAAAATCAGTTATTCCACCTTCGTGATAAACCGAATAATGGGCATCGGAAATATTTTTATCTGAAGCAGGATAAGAAATATAAACTGCATAGTAACCAGTTTCGGGAATATCCGGAATCCAATTTACAAGCGCTGTGGATTTGCTATCAGCCTGAACAAATCTGGCTGTTCCCTTTTTAAATGGATTATATCCTTCCGGATACGGTGGATTACCTACCGCAAAGCCAGCTTGTTCACTTGTTTTGAAATGATGATTTTTATCTACGTTTGCTTCCAGATATTTTTCATTACCAGCTTTTAATTCATTAACATCATTATCCACAACCGCTTCATTTGTCTGTGTATCTCTTTCTCGCGGCATAAAAATGTTAGCTCCGGCATTTTCCAGCATTGGTAAAATGTACGGCAAAACAAAAGATGTTGGAATTAAATCCTCAACAGTTTGAAACAACCTTGGGCGTTGCCATTCCCAGCGGTCTTCATCACTGCTGTAATACCAACCGTGACTATTCCATAGAACAATGTTACGTTGGAATAATCCTTTATCAATTTTAAATGGCTTACTAATATTCTGAACCACAGGCGACGGTCTATCAAATGTTTTAGATGGAAGTCTGGAAAGATCAAATTCACTTTTATCTTTTCTAAAGTAATTTGGAATTAGTTGTTCAATTGGTTTGTGTAATGTCTGGATGGAAAATTTGTAATCGCTGTAATCAACTCCAAAAAAATCTTTAATTGAAGAATAAATTTGTTCTACATTTTCCTGTCGGAATGGAAGATTTGAAAATTCTCTGTTAAAATTAATCTGGATTGATTTATTCGTTTCGTCAGAAATTACCGTGTCTACTTTAGCTAAAGGAGGTAAAGGAATAGTAAATTGCTTTTTCTTTACAACTTCTCTAAATGAAGCAGCCAGCTCTGGAAAAGAAAGTTTTGTTTTTATGTTCTCTTCTTTTTTTTCAAGAGCCTTTTCTTCTTTGGTAATTGATTTGGTGGCACAACCTGTTATGAGTAAAATAGAAATAAAAACAGTTGAAAGTAAAAATCGTTTTTTCATTTTAATTTGTTCCCAATAATGAATAAACAGAAATTAGTTTAACCAGCTTAAAACGTTAATCTTTTACTTCCTTTTCTATTTGAAAAACTGGTTTAATGTCTACCGGAAGTTTAACAAGTTTATTACGTAACGTAACCATCGATGGAGAATCCACAGCATATTTTTCAATTAATTGTTTAGCGCCGTTGTAATCGCCAGTTGCCTGAATTGTTAAAATTATTTTTGCTAATTCTTTTAAAGCTGAATGCACTTTTGCGAAATCAACTTTAACTTTTTGAGTTTTAGCATCGTAAACATATCCACCTTTTTCCAACAGGAAGTTATAAATGATTGCACTGCCTGCGCCGTGTGCTTCATTTATTCCAAATCGAACTGAGCGGAAAATACCAGCTAAGAATGTTGCCCAAATTTGCTTTTCAGATTTTTTTGGATAAACACCTTTATCGACTAAGAAGTTATTGTTATACATTCCAAGTATGTCCGCTTTACATTCTTCAATTTTGGAATAAGTTTCCTTTAATTCAATTTTAACTTCTGACTTTAATCCATTCACTGTTATATAGCCGGGACCTAAGCCATGAGACATTTCGTGCATTAAAGTATGATTAAAGAATCCATCAAATGTAACATAAGGTAATTGGCTTTTATCCATTACAATCTGAGCGATTGGTTTAAGAAGTTTTTCAAACTTTGCTTCGTGAACATTTTTAATCATTACCTTCTTGGAACCTTTTGCAGAGCGCACTCTTTCATCGTTTGGAAGATTGAACGCAAGAGTTTGAACGCCGCGCTTTGCATCACCCGCTGTATAAATTTCGTTTACCACCACTATTGGAGATTCTGAACCGCGATCAAAATTCTTATACTTATCATCGTATGGAAGATTTTTTTCCATCTCAGTTAGGTACTGTCCAAACTTCTCAAGTTTTTTACTTTCACCAGGATCTTTGATTGTAAGAAATGATTCAAATGATGCTTTATAATTAAACAATCCATCTTCGTAAACTTCGTAAGGTCCAATTACTACTTCAATTTTGCTGTCTTTCAAATCCATCCAAGCCATGTCGCTTTCGTAATAATCATTAGTTTCAAATGCCAGGGCACGTGTTAATAAATATTTTTTAAGGGATTCGTTATCACTATAACCAGCGGCTTCTCTTAAAAACTTTGCGGCTTTGGTTAGCTTATCTCCATAATATTTTGAATATGGGATAGCAATCAATTTATGATCTGTTCTGCGAATTATGGAGAATTCAGAAGTAAAGCTGTTTTTATCAGAAGGATTATTCTTTATCCAGTTTTCAAATTCTTCCTTTGTCATATCATCAGGATAAAAATTTGCACCAAGAGGTTTTTCTTTCCCTCCATAAAATGGATCGTCATGGTTTAACCGGTCAAATGGACCGCAGTTTATATTAAAATATTTTAAAGTAAGAAAAGCAAGTTCGTTAGATTGCTTTTGCAATTCGTTTTTAAGCTCTTCATTTTTTGCATAAACCTGATCAAGAAAAATTTCATCAATAACTTCTGATGCCTGGTATAGTTTCTTAACTACTAATTTTTCTCTTTCATTAAGCAACTTATGATCATATTTAATTTTAGTTTCGACGTATTGAGAAATCATCTTTTTTAATGTTTTGGTATCCATCTTCTCCTGCCCGCTTGTTTTAATTGTTGTTAATATTAGAACAACTGATAGAAAATAAATAATAGTTTTCATATTAATCCCTTATTTATATTTTTAATTCTACTTTCTTTTTGTGAAATATAAAGAATTTTAAGAAAGTATTTAACTACACAAGTGTAGTAAAAATTGTTATTAGTGTATAAAAAAAACAACAAACCATTTACTAAAACTTCTAAAAATCACAATAATCAATTCAATCTTTTTGGCATTTAGGTTGAATATAAATGAGAGTGTTAATTAAAAAGCAGAGGTATAAAATGAAAAGGATAATTTTATTTGCAGCATTCTTGATTTTTGTTTCAAGCAGTTTAACAAAAGCCAGGACTTATTTTAACGGGGATGTTTCATTTAATTTCTTCTATTCATCTTTGTCACCTTATGGTGAATGGATTGAAATTGATAATGATCTTTATGCATGGAAACCAGATCGTGTAAGCCGTAATTGGATGCCTTACTCAGTTGGAAGATGGGTTTGGACAAACCAAGGCTGGTACTGGGATTCCTACGAACCTTACGGTTGGGCAACTTACCATTATGGAAGATGGTATGATGATGATTATTATGGATGGATTTGGGTACCAGATTATGATTGGGCACCTGCATGGGTAGAATGGAGATATAATGATGACTACATCGGTTGGGCACCATTACCACCATATGCATCTTTCAGTATAAATTCAGGAATTCATTTTTCAATCAGCTGGAACTCTCCACATCATTACTGGAACTTTGTACATTACAATCACTTTTGCGGATACGATATTGACCGATACGTTGTTGGTGAAAAATATAGAAACAGGATTTACAATAATACGCGTTACAGAAATGATTATGGTTATCGCGATGGTAGAGTAATCAATCGTGGAGTTGAAAGAGATTTTGTTGAACGTCGGTCAGGAGGCAAAATTGCTGAACGCGATATGGTTGAAACTTCTAAACTAAGAGATAATGTTGGATCGAGAACAAGGGATGACCGCAGAGTAGAAGTTTACAGACCAAGTAATGATGATGTTAAAAAGAGCCGAGAGATTAATAAAATAGAAGTGAAACGAAATGACAGAAAAACTTCTCTTGAAGTTTCAAAGGTTGATATCAAAGAAAGAATGAAACCGGACAGCAGAAAAGTAGAAAGCAGAACTCGTGATGAAAATGTGAAAGCAGTGGAAAGAAATAAGATAGAAGTTAAACGGAATATTGATACGCGCACAACAGAACCAAAAAGAGAAATTAAAACTAACACAAATACGGGTAGAGATGTTTTACCTAAAAATGAAATTGAAAGGAAAGTAAACCAGAATGAAAACCGAGTAATTGAAAAACCAGTTCGTGTAAATTCGGAACCACCAAAAAGGGAAGTAAGAATTCTGGAGAATAATAAACCGAGAAATGAAGCTCCTAGAATTGAAAACCGTTCTTCAGGAAATAAAAATGTTGAAGTACGGGAAAGACCAAAAGTAGAAGAAAGAAAAGTTGAACCAAAGAAAGAAACAAGCAGGGATAATAGTTCAAGAAGTTCTAATGGCGGGGGTGAAAGAAGAAGATAGATTGTTCAATTACAAATTTCGAATTACGGATTACGAAGAATTGAAATCCTCTCACTTCGTAATTCGTAATTTCTAATTCGTAATTTTAATTAAACGGTTTTGTGCGGTCAGTCTTAAATTCGGGGCGATAAAAATTGGTGCTTTCTAATTCTTGTACCCAGCCATTTTTTAATCCATATTTTTCCATCAAACTTAACGCTTTTTCGTATTCAGAAATCCTAAGTGTCCTATCCAGCAAAATTTCCTTATGAGCATTGTTGGTTGGAAAATATTGGGACATAAGAGAAATGTGAACGTTCGGGTTTAATTCTTCAGCAATAAATTTGAAGACATTTTCTGAATCGGAAAGATCGTTTGGCAGAACAAGATGCCTAATTATTAATCCTTTAACCACTACACCATTTTCATAAATTAGTTCATCCCCAACCTGGTTATACATTTCCTTTATAGCAAGTTTTGCAAAATCAAAATAATTTTCTGCGTTGGAATATGATTTACCATTTTCATTATTTCCATATTTTAGATCGGGCAGATAAATATCTATTACATCTTTAAAAAGTTTAAGCATTTCAACAGAATCATATCCATTGGAATTATAAATTATTGGCAGGGATAATCCCTTTTCTACAGCAAGCAAAATTGATTTTAATATTTGCGGTGCAAAATGCGTTGGAGAAACTAATCCAATGTTATGGCAATGTTTGTCTTGCAGTTCAATCATTATTTCAGCTAACTTTTCCAAACTCACTTCATAACTATCCTCTTGCCGCCAGTTCTGACTTATTTCAAAGTTCTGACAATAAATACATTGTAGGTTACAGTTGCCAAAGAAAATATTTCCGGCACCTTTGGTTCCTGATAATCCTGGCTCTTCCCCGTGGTGTGCAGTATAAGATGAAACAATTGGCAAAGAACCGCTTAAACAAATTCCAAAGTTATTATTTAATCGTTCGGCTTGGCAATCATGTGGGCAGCTGTTGCAGAATTCTAAAATTCTGTCGGCTTCGGCAACCTGATTCTGTAATTCACCTGACTTATAAAGTTTTATATAAGAAGGAATAAAAGTCATATTGGAATTCTTTCTTTATCATTTTAATTAATTGTACAGCTAAGATAAATAAATATTAAAAGCAAGAAAAATTTTGGGAGAGATTTTCCTTTCTTCATTACACTAATATTACTTAAATTTCGCTCGACAGTTTTGAAGATATTCTTGTTTAAATTTAGGAGAAATATTTTGATGGAAAAAATAAAGTATTTAATTCTGGTACTTATGCTATTATCTGCAGGTGGATATGCGCAGACAGTAAAAGTTATTAATGTGGAAGAAATAACAAACTTAACTGACGGTGAATTTTATTATCCCAAATTAAGTCTTGATGGTTCAAAGATATTTTTTACTTCTGCAAACTTTACCGGCTTGTGGTACTATGATATGAATTCTAAAAAAATAAATAAATTAGTTTCTGAATTAGGCGCTGGTTATGAATTTACATTTTCAAATGATGGAAAATCAGTTTATTACAGAACCAGTGAATACAACGAAAGAGGTTTAAGAACTTCTCAATCAATTTATAAAATTGGGATTGACAACGGTAAGAAAGAAATTATTCAAAGTTCAAAATCTCTCTCTACTCCACAAGTTTTAACTGATGGCAAAGTTGTTTACACTGCTAATGATAAATTGGTTGAAAAAATAATTGATTCAAAACTAAACAAAATTCAGCTTAGGAATGATTCTTATGTTTGTATAGAAAATCAGAAAATTGCTTTTTACCAAAATGGAAATAAGAAAATTTTAGATCCACTAAATGCTGAAAACTACATTTGGCCATCGCTTTCACCGGACAAATCCAAATTACTTTTTACGGCAGCCGGCAAAGGAAGTTACATTTCCAATTTAGACGGAGCTATACTTGTAAATCTCGGAAAAGCAAATGCACCCAAATGGTCATCTGACGGCAAATGGATTTCTTATATGGTTGATAATGATAATGGAGAAGTTGTTACTTCCTCAGATATATTTTTGGCTTCAGTAGATGGAAAGTTTAAATATCAGTTAACCAATACTTCCAGCATTTTTGAAATGTATCCGGAGTGGTCTTCTGACAGCCAGAGTTTAGTTTACCATAGCAATGATGGTAAAATTTATATAATGAAATTAAAAGTTGATTAACGAGGAAGGCGATGAAAAAATTATTTTTACTGACTTTAGTATTTACTATAAATATTACTTTAATTTTTGCGCAAGATTTTACCGGAATAAAAATTTGCATTAATCCAGGGCATGGTGGTCACGATTCCAATGATAGATTTATTGCAGCAACTGGTTTTTGGGAGTCTGATGGCAATTTAGCCAAAGGATTGTATCTTCGTGATATTCTGAAAAACTACGGTGCTAATATAGTAATGACCAGAACAACCAACACAACAAGTGATGATCTTGCTCTATCTGAAATTGTAGCTATTGCAAATCAAAATAATGTTGATTGGATGCACGCCGTTCATAGTAATGCATTTGATGCAAAATCAAATTATACTCTTTTGCTTTTCCAGGGAAGAAATGCGGCTCCAACTTATCCTGATTGCCTACCAATGGCTAACACAATGGTTGATGAAATTTACAAGGCGAACAGAACGACCCAAAAAATGATTGCCGGTGATTTTGATTTTTATGGAACTGGGCAGGCATATTTAGGCGTCTTCAAAGGGCTTCATATGCCTGGAACATTATCCGAAGGTTCATTCCATGATTATGTACCAGAATCCTGGCGTTTAAGAAACGCTGAATATAAAAAGAATGAAGCCTGGGCAATTGCACGTTCATTTGTTTCTTTTTGGAAATTGACTCCATTTACTCATGGCGTTGCTGCTGGTTTGGTTAGGGATAATTCCCTGAAAGTTGATTATTATTACAACCCCAACGCACGAGATGGAAATGAATCAAGGAAACCTTTGAATAAGATAAAAGTAACACTTCAACCCGGGAATAAAGTTTACAATGGTGATGAGTTTAATAATGGATTCTACATGTTCGATAGTCTTGCTCCTGGAACTTACAAATTATATTTTGAAGCCGACCGGTATTATTTGGACTCGGCTACAGTAAATGTAGTAGCCAATAAGACAGTATTTGCAGATGAATATTTGATATATGATACAACCGCTGCTCCAACGTTGCTTTCCCATACCCCGGAAGATTTAGCGACAAATGTAAAAACTGTTAATCCAATTATTATTAATTTTAATAAAGAAATGAATCAAGAATCAACTAAAAATGCTTTTTCTATTAGTCCAAATGTTGTTGGTGCTTTTGCTTTAGGTGATGAAAATAAAACTTTAATCTTTACTCCAAAAGTTCCACTTGAAAAATCAACTAAATATACTGTTACAATTTCTGCTTCAGCAAAAAGCATTTGGAATGTGCCACTTGAGAATAGCGAATCTTTTAGCTTTACAACAAATGACCGCAACCGGGTTCATTTAGTGAATTCATACCCAAGAGAAAATCAGTATGATATAAGCAATTATGTTCTTTTCAAGTTGACTTTTGATGCACCGATTACGGCTTCGCTAGGTAACTTTAAATTATTTGATTTGAATAACAATGAAGAATCATTGACTAATTTCCGTCTTTCCACTGAAAATGGGTTGGGTGTTGCTTACTTTGAATCTAAAAATGGTTTGGGAATTTTTACAAACTATAAATTAATGATGGATGGTTCAATAAAAGATAACGAAGGTTATCCTTTAGTTGATACCATTTGGCTTCAATTCCAAACTCTTCACGAAAAATATATTTCTGGTGCTGTTGTAGATAGTTTTGAAACAATTGGTAAATGGAAGAATGCAAGTAGAGGTGCAGAATCAACAGGAATTGATACAATTGCTTCTACATTTAAAATTACTTACAGCAAATATTTCCGTGGAAAAAATTCTGCACGACTCGCATATTCATTTAAAAACGAAAACGATGGGATTTGCCAGTATTTTAATTCTGATAAGTTTAATATTGGAAGCAGTTCTTCTTCTGAATTTGGAATGTGGGTTTATGGGGATTTAAGTAATAATATTCTTGAATACTGGTTTGATAGTAACGGAATTGGAAGTTCTAAAATATTTGTTGATACAATAAATTGGTCTGGTTGGAAACTTAAAAGAATTTCAACTTCCAACATTCCAGTAACTGGCGATAAATTTTTCCACAGTATAGTTGTAAAGCAATCAGCAACTGGAACTAAAACTTCTATCATTTATGTAGATGATGCTCAGTATAATATTGTAGTTCCTGTTGAAGAAAATAAAAAAGAAAGCGCTCCTAAAAGATTTGTGCTTCAGCAAAATTATCCAAATCCTTTTAATCCTTCAACAATTATAGAGTATTCCATTCCGGGTGTGGGGGCAGGATCAACATCAAAGGTACTCTTAAAAATTTATGATGTTCTTGGTAACGAAGTAGCAACACTTGTTAACGAAGATAAATCTGCAGGTAACTATCGTGTTGAATTTAATTCGGAAAACTTATCAAGTGGAATTTATTTTTATAAATTGCAGAGCAATCAAAATATTGAAATTAGAAAAATGATTTTGGTGAGGTAAAATAATTTTAGAAAAAACGGAATAAATTAATTCCTGGATTGAATTTTTAATTATTACGAACTAAATTAACCATGAAACAAAATTAATTTAGTTCAAAATTAGTAGGGTAGATGATGACTGCTTATTTGCTTTTTACTTCAAAGAATGATGAACTTATGTGCAACTATATTTTTGCCGAAGAAGAAATTAAGTTGTTCAGTTTTTCACTTGAAGAAGAATTTATTGTTAAAGCTGAAGAAACAAAATACAAAACCGTTAAAGAATTGGAAGCTTCTTATTCAGCAAAAAGTAAAACTGCTAAAAGTAAAAAGCAAAGATCAGTTATTGTACGTAAAGAATATCAGGATATTCGTCAAGCCCTTTACTTCCTTGGAAGCAGTATGGATGACTTTAAGGAAGGAATTCCTGCACATAAAAAATTACCTCAGATTGTAAATCCGTACGATATGGATTTTGAAGAAGTGGATGATGATTTCGATCCAATTAAAAGCAATCTTAACGATGAAGAATTTAATGAAGATAAACTTTTGGATGGTTTGAAAGATTTTCAGGATGATGATGAAGAAAAGAATTTTGATGATCTTGACGATGATGAATACTTCAGGTAAACATCAACATTAGCTTTCTTTAATTTGCAAATACTTTCAAACCAATCATCTAATTTTATAAAATTGAGTTGCACTGCAAGTCATCTTAAATTATCTGCATCAATACATTCGCACAATTAAAAAATCTAAAGGTGATTATATGACCGCAAAACTACTGCGTAAACATTTCCTGGTTGATTATTTTTTTATTTCAATTGGCGCAGCAACTATGGCATTGGGTATTGGGGTGTTCCTGGTTGATGCGCAGGTTGTCCCAGGGGGAGTAAGTGGTCTATCAATGGCTTTTTATTATTTAAGCAATAAAACTATTCCAGTTGGATTGCTCATTTGGGTTTTAAATGTTCCATTATTCCTTTGGGGATTGAAAGAGCTTGGCAAAAAATTTGGAATCCGAACATTTTATGGATTTACACTTAATGCTTTTTTCATAGATTTCTTTCGTGGTTCAATTCCTGGATTCCACTATATCAGGTTGCAGGAAAGCCAAACAATCCGGGATCTACAGCAAAATGATTTTCTTTTTTTAATTCTTATTGGATCTGTTCTCATCGGAATTGGTCTGGGAATAATTTTTAAGTTCAAAGGAACAACCGCTGGTTCTGATATTGTTGCATCCATAATGCAAAAAAAATATGGATTCAAGCCAGGTCAGGCAATAATGTTCATTGATTTTTTTGTTATTGCAGTGGCTGGATTAATAATTGAAGTAAAACATTTATCACCAAATAGACCTGCAATGTCTTTAACATTATATGCTTTCTTTTTGCTGTTTGTATCCAGCAAGCTTGTGGATATAATTATTGATGGTTTTGATTATGCAAGGATGGCTTACATAATTTCTGATAAATATGAAGAAATTGCTAAGGTAATTATGAATGAGCTTAGCCGCGGTGCAACGGGATTAAAAGCACATGGATTGTATAAAAATATGGAAAGAGAAATTTTAGTTACAGTTGTTACATTACGGGAAGTTGGGCAACTAACAGAGCTGATAAAGGAAATTGATCCAGAGGCTTTTGTTATCATTGGAAATGTACACGAGGTATTAGGAGAAGGTTTTAGAAGACGAATTTGATTCATCTTAAATTTTTTTACCTGGTCAATAATTATAACATTGGAAATTTAAAAGGATTTGCTATCTTTTATATAGAAATAACTTAAATACATAATTCAAGATTCCTTTGAAGTGCTTTTAAGAAGTTTACTTTTAATAAAATCGGGGACGCCATGCCATGATTTAGTTAGAGTAACCAGCATTAATAGAGGAGGGCATGATGTGGCTTCGTAGTTGTGTCGTTTATTTACTGATAGTGATATTCCTTGTTCTTACAATTAATAAATCTTTTGCACAAAATTTTGATTATTCCAAAAGTGTTGAAAAGAAGAACCCTTTAAAAGTTCAGACAAGTAACGCAAATATTAAATTGAATTATTTAGAGCAGCCAAAAAAACTAACTGTTGCTGGCTTAAAATCAATTTCATCAGTTTCAGCTAATTCACTTGCAGATATTTTGTTGCTCAACCCAACCATTTATAACCGCTTAACTGGTTCAAACTCACCAGAAAAAATTTCAACTGCAACAAAATTTTCAGCTAGAGTATGCTCAGATGAGTATGAACCTTTTTCACTATATCTCCTGGCAAAATCGGATCTTCATAATATTAAAGTTCAATGGACAGATTTAACCGGTGCCGGTGGTACTATTCCATCAAATGCATTGGAAGCATTTATTGCAAAATCCTGGTACCAAAAAGGTTATGAAATTAATGGACGAGGCTCAAAATGGCTTACTCAGGAATTATTAATTAAAAATGATGACCTGATAAAAGTTGATGAATCACTTCAAACAAATTCTCTTTTGGTTCAAAGACCTGATGGATCCAAAACTTACATTATAATAAGCGATCGTACATCTGCAATTCCTTCCACAGCCAAGATTTTTGATAGCAAAGATTTACTTCCATTTTCTTTAAATACTAATAGAAGCAAACAATTATGGTTTACATTACATACACCTGATAACGCTATCGCTGGTTTTTATTCCGGTACAGTTACTTTAACCTCAGATGAAGGTGAGTTGTCTATTATTCCAATAGAAATTGAAGTGCTTCCATTCAAATTAGATCCATCCAGATTAACCAACGCAATATACTATCACGGATATGTTGATGATAATTATTGGAAAAGGGATCCTTTTACAGCATTTGTTAAAAGCAGTAAACAATATTCAATTGAAATGAAGGATTTAAAAGAACATGGTATTCTTTATCCGACAACAAATCAATCTTATTATAGAATTGGCATTGATTTGAATATTAGAAATCAAGTTGGATTACCCAATGATAAACTTTATTTGAAAACTTTTAGTTCGGGTACACCATCTGCAATACTTGATCTAATTAATTTGAAGAATAAAGTTATTTCCTGGAAAAATAGAATTGCACAGAGTGGGTACTCAAATCTTTATATTTATGGAATTGATGAAGCAGTTGGAAATCGATTGCTATTGGAAAGACTTGGTTGGCAGGCAATCCACGAGGCAGGTGCTAAAGTATTTGCTGCCGGGTACTATACAAATTTTAACGCAGTTGGGGATCTGCTTGATGTTGCTAATATTCAAATGGAACCAATGAAAACACAGGCGGATCTGTATCATTCAGTTAATCACCAGATTTTTAATTATTCCAATCCGCAGGTTGGTATAGAAAATCCAGAAATTTATAGAAGAAACTATGGCTTACTCTTATGGAAAGCCAACTACGATGGTAGTATGAATTATGCTTACCAGCGAGATTTTGGAAGCATCTGGAATGATTTTGATGTGGAATTAAATCAATCCAGCCCTTATAGAGATCACTGCTTTACTTATCCAATTACAGAAGGTGTAATTAGCACGGTTCAGTGGGAAGGAATGCGCGAAGCTGTTGATGATGTTAGATATCTTTCTACTCTTCTTAACAGAATGGATTCTTTAAAATCTCTGGGGAACGACATTTCTTCCTACAAGCAGTTTGTAGAATCAATTGATCCTTCTAAGGATCTTGATAATATACGTGCAAATATAATTGACCAAATATTGAAAATAGAAAAAGGTGGAATAAGTGGGGTTGATCCAACTCCGCCACAACTTGTTAAAGCAATGTTGTATTCAGCTACAAGTTTAAAAATAACTTTTTCAGAACCTGTTTTATCCGATGCATCAGTTGCCAGTAATTATTCGATTTCAAATAATGTAATTGTAACCGATGCATCACTAAGCGCTGACCAAAAACAAGTAACTTTAACAACTTCTCCCCATTTACTTTTTAATAATTACGCCATTACAGTAATAAATATTAAAGACCTTGATGGAAATCTGATTGCCTCTTCTGCTAATAAGCTAAGCTATACTTATAGCGATAAAGTTTTACGTTTTGCAGAAGAAGGTATTCTTACTGATAGCAGCCAACTTACAACCATACCCGGTTCA
The DNA here is from genome assembly GCA_026390815.1 of Ignavibacteriales bacterium. Lineage (NCBI taxonomy): Bacteria > Pseudomonadati > Ignavibacteriota > Ignavibacteria > Ignavibacteriales > Ignavibacteriales bacterium. The sequence continues at coordinate 153,146 of JAPLFH010000007.1, forward strand.
TTTGGGACTAATGTTGTTACTTGTAATACACTCGGAACAACAATTACCTTTACAATTGATTTTCCTAAAACTGCTGATTGGTATGCCTGGGGTAGATTTTATTTTGGTGGCGGTAAAGAGGAACAGAATTCATTTCTTATTAATGTAGATGATGATTCAACTTTTGTTTTTGGTAGTGATAGACGATATTATAAAACATGGCAGTGGGGAAGTGATGGAATAAGGCGTTCTGGTCCGTCTAAAAAATTATTGCTTGGTAATTATTCTGCCGGACTTCATAAAATTACAATTACTGGAAATGAAGATAGCAATATATTAATGTTGGATATGTTATTGCTTACACCAGATAGCAGCTTTGTTCCTTCTGATGAAAATATTGTGTTGTTAAAGGATAATAATCATGTAACAGAAAACAATATTGATTTACCAGAATCGTTTGAACTTTTTCAGAATTATCCTAATCCGTTCAATCCAAGTACAAGGATAAAATTTGGATTGCCAAAAAATTCTTTTGTTAGCCTAAAGATATTTGATATTCTTGGCAGGGAAGTAACAACTTTAGTTAATAAAGATATGGATGCCGGGTATTATGAGATGGAGTTAAATTCAAATGCGATTGGCGGATTAGCAAGCGGTATTTATATCTACAGTTTAATAACAAAAGATTTTACTCAGAGTAGGAAGATGATACTTTTAAAATAAGATTAGGATTTTCTTTTTAGATACAATTGGAGATAAGTACCGTAGTGCTATCATATTAAAAAAAATAGATGAGGAGTTATTAAAAATTCACTCTTTTATTTATTTCCTCTTGTATCCAAATGATTGGACATATGCTCTTTCAACAACAAAAACCTGTCTATTAAGTAGAGAAGTTCCAAAAATTCCTATTCCACCGGATATGTTTGTAAAGACAGATTCATCTAACCTGATAGAATAATTATCCATGTATCCGTTAACACTTGAGTAATAATTGGAAAGGTTTTGATCAAATTCAAGCAATGTAAAATTGACCTCTCTAATTATATAATTAGATTTATTCGGATCACCCGCAGAAATTTGCGCCATAGCAGAATCAATCGCAGCAAAATCGTAACTAATTGAAGGTTCCCGGGTATTAGATGGATAAACCGGTTGATTACCTTGAGCATTTTTTATATACCTCATAGGTATTTCTTTAAAATGGAAATCCTCAACAGAATCCTTAATTATGCTGTATGATAAAATTAATTTTGGAAAGAATAGGTTCCCCTCTTTTGCATCCCACGAAATTATCCAGCTTTTCCCCCATCGCCATTGATCGATCAATGTAGTTATTCCGTGCACAAATGGATATGAATATTCAAACCCTTTAAGAGATGGAATTTTGGTTTTTGCTTCAAGTATTTTTCCATCCGGCAGTACTGCATTAATCTGTAGATTTGCATTCTGAGAAAAACCAAAACTTTTTGATTGCCGATAATAAATTTGTGGTAAATATGGCTCTGTATTGCTGCCTTGCAATGTGATGATCTGCCTACATTTGAAATTCAATTGTGCTACTGTAATCGAAACTTCAGCATTTGGAATTGGAGGTAACTCATGTATTTTTTGTAATGGTTTGTAACCAGGTAAATCATATAACTTTGTAAGAATTACATTAGCACCAGTTGGTAAGAATCTCTGTTCAAACTCAATTATACAGTATAAAACATTCTTGTCTTTCAAACTTTCTTTGGGATTAAAATCTTCCTCACAAGAAGTGATGACTAGTGAAAGAATAATTATTTCCAAAACCAAAAATATTTTTCTTTTCAACATAAATCCTGATTATAAAAATTAGAGTAAGGATTTATAAATAAATTTAATACTTCCTGCTGTAGCCAAAACTGGAGAGGTAAAGTCGATCAACAGAAAATATAACGGAATTCTTCATTGATACACCAAAAATACCAATACCACCATCAACATTTGAATAGACAGACTCATCAAGACGAATAGAGTAATTATCCATGAAGCCATTAGTGCTTGTGTAGTAATTAGAAAGTGGGCGGTCAAATTCAATAATCTCCAGGTCTATTTCTTTTATATAATAATCAGATTTTTTTGGATCACCGGCAGAGATCTGAGCCATTGCAGAATCAATTGCTGCATATTCAAAAGTAATATGAGGTTCTCTTGTTGGCTGCGGATTGATAGGGTAATATCCATTCGATCCTTTAGCATATTTTAATGGAATTTCCTTCACATAAAATTTTTCCAATGAATCTTTTATTGTGCTGTATCTAATCCTTAATCGTGGGATAAACAAATTGCCATCATTGGAATCCCAGGAAATCGTCCAATCATTTCCCCACAGCCACCTGTTCATAAGTGTAGTAATTCCATGTTTGAACTCAAACGAATATTCGAATGTAAGAAATTTGGGCAATCTGGTTTTTGCGGATAGAATTTTCCCATCAGGAAGTGCTGCTGATATGGAAAGATCCGCCCCCTGTGATAAGGACATAGCACCATTGGCTAACTTGTAATAAATCTCCGGCATATAAGGTTTAACACTTTTGCCTGTTAGCGTGTCTTCTAAAAAACTGTATCCGCTACCCATTCCGTTTACCTTCAAACGAATATTTGCTCCAGGGATTGATGGAGCAGTTTTACCATCGTTTGGTGGAATGTAAGCCGGGTTATCATAATTTTGTGTTAGCATTACAATTGGATTAACTGGCTGTAAAGTCTGCTCAACTTCTATAATACAATAAAGAATATTTCTTTCTTTAAAATCTTCTTTAGGACTAAAATTTTCTTCGCAGGAAAGATTTAATAATGATAGAATAGTCAGGATTAAAAACAATGAAAGAACTTTTTTCATAACTCAACTCTTAATGTTAATGATGGCAGGAATGTTAGCATATAAACTTTTTCACCTGTATCGCGATTGAAGTAGAAAATATTTTTCTGATTATAAACATTAGTTATACTTGCGCCAACTGTAACATCAGCCATAAACAGACGGAATTTATTTGTAACGCTTAAATCAAGCCTGTGGTAAACAGGAAGCCTTTTTGAATTTCTTTCTCCCCAGAATGTAACGGGTAAATAATCACCATATAAATAGTTTCCAGCCCAAACATCATTAATCTGAAGTCTGTCGTAAAATCCTGCAATTGGAGTGAACGGCATTCCGGAGCTTAATGTCCACGATGCGTTTGATTGCCAGCCTTCAGCAAAGCTGTAACCGGTAATTATATTTAAGGAATGTCGGGAATCGTACCTTGGAAAATATTTTACACCGTTTTTAATTTTGTAAGCCCAGCTTAATGCGTAATTTGTTTTAAAATAAAAGTTCACATCTTTATACTCAACAGAATATTCCAATCCGTAAGATTCGCCATTAACGTTTGTAAAATCAGCATCGCGCGAAGAATATTTTTCCTGGTTGATATCAATTAAATCGGTTATAAATTTATAATATCCTTCCAACTCCATAATAAAATTTTCTGAAAGATAAGTTTTTACACCTACAATAAAGTGGGTTGTTTCTGGCGATGAATTTTTATCGGGAATGATTACCCATGGCTCAAAAATAGAAATCAATTCGTTTTCATCAGAAAGAGTTGCAACCTCCTGGGAGTATCTGCCAATTGCAGCCTTAAGCGCAAGTGTTGGATTTGGTCTATAAGTAAAATTTAAACGCGGCTCAAAAAGGAATGGGCGATACTTTGTTAAAGCAAGCAGCTTGGCTCTTATTCCAATATCTAAACCAATCTGTTCAAACCGGTAAAATTTGTAGTTGAAATAAATATTCATGTCCCAGCCGCTTTTATCGAACTGGGTTTTTTGTCCAAACAGGTTTACAACATTTAATTTTGTTGACAAACCTTTATTCTGCATACCAAAAGCAATCTCATCACCACCTGGATACATGTATGTAAAATCCCAGTTGCTTGTTATATCCACAACTTTATTTGTACGCGGTTTTGCCTGACTGAAATTTGGAAGTACTTCTGCATCGAATCCACTGTAAGAAAGTGATATGACAGAAAAAAGAGGACTTGACCAGACCTTGTGCCAGTTAATTCCACCAATAACATTCCTGATAATGTAATCCTCTTTTAACGGATCATCATTTTTAATTTCATCCCTGCTCAGGAATCCGTGTGCAACAATTTTACTGTCTTTATCAATATTTGGATTACCATAATTTACTTTAAAGGAAAGATCATAAAAATCGAATGGCGCTTCTTTATCATTTAAATATTTTTTTAGGATTTTAGAATACCAGCTTTTTCTTGCGGTAACGATGAATGAACCATCCGGTATTGGTCCTTCAAAAGATGCTTTGCCGGTTAAGAAACTTGCATTTGCTGCAGCATGATAATTATTTCTATTTCCATCTTTTGTAACCACATTCAGTACAGATGAAAGTCTACCACCATAAATTGGTGGAAAACCGCCTTTGTTGAATTCCAGAATTGAAATCATTTCCGGATCAATCACACTAAAAATGCCAAGTGCATGAAAAGGATTATAAACCGTTGCACCATTTAGCAAAACCAAATTCTGATCACCACCTCCACCACGGACATAATATTTTGATGTAACATCACCGGTGGATCGAACTCCGGAAGTTGTTTGCAAATATCTGAAAATATCGCTCTCAACACCAGTGGGCATCATTTGAATATCCTTTGGAGTAATTCTATCCAAACCAAGATCAGCAGCGTTCTCTCTATCATATCTTTCACCTATTATTGACATTTCCTGAAGCTTTATACTTGTTGGTATAAGTATGATATCAAGCTGCGTAATTTTTTCTGAGTTAATTATAACCTCAAAATTTTTAGGTTTGTATCCAACGCAAGTAACAATTACTTTTTGTTTTCCTTCCGGAATTCCGGCAATGAGGTAATAACCTCTTGCATCAGTCGAGGCACCTTTGCCAGTCCCTTTAACAACAATAGTTGCGTAACTAATAACTTCTCCGCTAGTGGAATCTGTTACGAAACCCCGCAGATAACCTTTTCCGGCGGCGAAAATAGAAGGTTGATAAATTATAAATACAAACAAGAGGCAAGAGAGGATAGCTTTTTTTTTCTGCACAATAATTTTCCGTACAATATTAACTAAGTAAAAAATTTTCGTAAGAAAAATAACAATGTTGAGTATAGATAACAAACTTTCATTAAGAATATTTGAAAATGAATTTTAATTAAATTACTTTATCCATAAAGTTTTAGCAGAATTAGATTTTATCGATGGGAATGATCTTAAATATTGATTAACAGACGATTTTCTTAATTGATACAATTGAAATTGTAAGGAAATTTATGGCAGAAAATATATTAATTGGAAGTAAAGAATATTTCAAAGGAATTCCTAAAATAATTTTTGAAGGGAAAGATTCAAAAAATCATTTTGCATATAAGTATTATGATGAAGACAAAATTGTGGCTGGTAAAAAGATGAAGGATCATTTTCGATTTGCAGTTGCTTACTGGCATACCTTCTGCGGAAATGGCGATGATCCATTTGGATCTGGTACAAAAAATTTTTCCTGGAATCAATCCAAAGATCCAATACAGCACGCTAAAGATAAACTTGATGCTGCTTTTGAATTTTTTACTAAACTTGGCACTCCTTTCTACTGCTTTCACGATCTTGATTTAGTTGACGAAGGAAATTCTGTTATTGAAACTGAAAATCGTTTACGCATTGTTGTTGACTATGCAAAAGAAAAACAAAAATCCTGCGATGTTAAAGCTCTTTGGGGAACGGCAAATCTTTTTTCTAATCCGCGCTATATGAATGGGGCAGCAACAAATCCTGATTTTAATGTTGTTGCATTTGCAGCCGCACAGGTTAAAAACGCAATTGATGCAACAATAGAACTTGGTGGAAGCAATTACGTTTTCTGGGGAGGAAGAGAAGGTTATATGTCTTTACTAAATACAAATATGAAACGGGAAATCGAACACTTTGCAAAGTTTCTTCATCTTGCAAAAGATTACGGAAGAAGAAATGGATTTACCGGAACATTTCTGATTGAGCCGAAACCAATGGAGCCAATGAAGCATCAATATGATTTTGATTCGGCTACAGTTATTAATTTCCTTCGCGAGTTTGACCTGATGGAAGATTTTAAGTTGAACATTGAAGTTAACCATTCAACTTTAGCCAATCATACTTTTCAGCATGAGCTTCAGGTTGCCGCTAATGCTGGTATGCTTGGCAGTATTGATGCAAACAGAGGCGACTATCAAAATGGATGGGATACTGATCAGTTTGCAATTAATATTTACGAATTAACAGAAGCTATGCTTGTAATTCTTGAATCTGGTGGTTTTAAAAACGGCGGTGTTAACTTTGATGCAAAGACGAGAAGAAACTCAACTGATCTGGCAGATATTTTTTTTGCACATATCGGATCAATTGATTCGTTTGCCCGAGCATTATTAATAGCAAATAATATTCTTGAAAATTCAGATTACAGAAAAATGAGAAAGGCAAGATATTCTTCTTTTGATTCCGGCAGCGGAAAATCTTTTGAAGATGGAAAATTAACTCTTGAAAATCTTGGAAATTTTGCTTCTCAATCTGATGAAGCGGAAGTTAGAAGTGGCAAACAAGAATATTTTGAAAATATTATCAATCAATTTATTTAACGTGAGACTTTAATGAAATTATTTACACTAAAATTCGCATCAATATTTATTATCATTCTATTACTGTCAAGTAATGGTTGCAAAAAAAATGAAAATGATCAATCAAAAATGAAAATAAAAATTGGTTTCCTTATGGAAACATATGATCTGGATAGATGGATACGCGATGAGCAGGCATTCACTCAAAGAGCAAACAAGCTTGGCGGAGAAGTCTTTCGAGCAGTTGCTGATGGTGATCAGGATAGACAAAACAACCAGGCGGATGGATTTTTAACTAAAGGTGTTAATGCCCTGGTAGTTGTTCCAAGAAATCTTGGTACAGCAGCCAGAATAGTAAAAAGCGCACACGAAAAAAATGTTCCTGTCGTTGCTTATGATCGATTGATCCGCGACAGCGATGTTGATATGTATGTTACTTTTGATAATGAGAAAGTAGGTTACCTTCAGGCAAAAGGAATTTTGGAAAAAGTACCGGAAGGAAATTTTATTCTGCTTGGCGGAGCTGCCTCAGATAATAATGCCAGACTTCTACGCGCTGGACAGCTTCGTGCAATTAAGGAATATCAATCATCAACGAAAAAACAAATTAATATTCTTGCTGATCCATTTATGGATAACTGGGACCGGGATGACGCCAGAAGAAGAATCAGTTCTATGCTTACAATGTTCAAAGCACAGGGCAAAATTGTTAATGCAATTATCGCTTCTAACGATGCAACCGCCGGCGGAGTTGTTGCTGCATTAATGGCAGAACAAATGCAAGGAAAAATTGCTGTCTCCGGTCAGGATGCAGAACTTCAAGCCTGCCAGAGAATTGTTGAAGGAACTCAGGCGGTTACAATTTATAAACCTGTTAAACAATTAGCAGAAGTTTCTGCAGAAGTTGCAGTTGGTCTTGCGCTTGGAGAAAAACCGGAAGCAATTGCTAAACGCTTAGGATTTACTCTTCAAAAAATAAATAATGGTTATAAAGATGTTCCATCAATTTTTCTTGAACCTGTTTTCGTTACAAAAGATAACATAAATGAAACTGTTATAAAGGATGGTTGGCAAACATTGGAAAAAGTTTACTCAGGTTTGCCTAAAGATCAGTGGAAGAAATAATCTTTCGCAAAATAAAATCTTAACGTAGAAGAACATTATTTAATTTGACGTTTGACATTTTTCATCTGACCATTATTGTTTAACCAATTTAATATCAGTATGAATACAACTGGCCCATATCTTAAAATGTTCGGGATAACAAAAGAATTTCCCGGAGTTCTTGCACTGGAAAAAGTAACTCTCGAAATTTTTGAGGGAGAAATACACTCCATAGTTGGAGAGAATGGTGCTGGCAAATCTACACTTATAAAAATTCTTGGCGGTGTTTACCCAGCGCAATCTTATACAGGCAAAATTATTTTCCTGGAAAAGGAAATGCAATTCAGAACCATACGTGATTCTGAAAAAGCCGGCATTGCGGTTATCCACCAGGAATTAAACCTCGTTCCATATTTAACTATTACCGAAAATATTTTTCTTGGTAATGAATTAGTAAAATATGGCATTCTTGATCGTCACTCGATGATAAATGAAGCGCAAAAATTGCTCGATCAACTCGGACTTAATGTATCAGCAGAAACTGAAGTTTACAAATTAGGAATTGGGCAACAGCAATTAGTTGAAATCGTAAAAGCGCTTTACAAAAAAAGCAAAGTATTAATTCTTGATGAACCAACCGCTGCTTTATCAGTAACCGAATCCGAATTACTGTTTAAGATTTTGAAGAATCTAAAAGAGCAGGGAAATTCCATTGTTTTCATCTCACACAAGCTGGATGAAGTATTGAATATCTCTGATAGAATTTCTGTTTTGCGCGATGGTAAAAATGCGGGGAGCGATATAGTTAAAAACTGGGATCGTCAAAAACTTGTGCAAGCATTGGTTGGAAGAGACTTAACGGAGATGTTCCCATATCTATCAGTTAAGCACGGAGGAAAAATTCTGGAAATTGAAAACCTGTCAGTTGAAAACCCGGCAATTAAAGGAAAGAATTTATTGACTGATATTTCTTTTTTTGTAAATGAAGGTGAAGTGCTTGGTGTTTCCGGTTTGATGGGTGCAGGAAGAACTGAATTGCTTTTAACAATTTTCGGTAATCCACCAGGATTGGTTCTCAGTGGTAATATTAAAATTGATGGTAAAGAAATAGTGATAGATTCTCCTTTGGATGCAATTAAATACGGTTTAGCGCTGGTTCCCGAGGATAGAAAAAGTCTTGGGCTTGTTCTCGGAATGTCAATCATAGAAAATATTTCTCTTGTTCATCTGGAAAATTTTACAAAACTCGGTACGATTGATAATCAGGCTGAAGAAGTAAATTGCTCTTCAATTGCCGGGCAGTTAAATATCAAATCATCTTCGATGTATTCCGCTGCGGAAAGTTTATCGGGTGGTAACCAGCAGAAAATAGTTTTAGGAAAGTGGCTTCTTAAAGAGCCAAAGGTTTTTTTTCTGGATGAACCAACAAGAGGAATTGACATTGGTGCAAAAGTGGAAATCTATAAAATAATAAATCAGCTTAAGGAAAAAGGATTAGCGATTGTTGTGGTTTCCAGTGAATTACCTGAGTTGATAGGAATTTGTGATCGGATAATTATACTTAGAAGTGGCAGGATTACTGGAAATATTTCCAGGGACGAATTTACTCAAGAAAAAATTGCGGAGCTTTCAGTATGAAACTTGAAGTTAAAAATCTGAACATCAATTTCCGATTGTTAAGTATGGTAATCATCCTGATTGTAATGTGGATATTTTTCCGAATCCAGGTTGGTGAATTTTATTTTAATGGGGAAAGCATTGCTAAACTTAGCCGGGATATGGTGAGCTGGACGATATTGGCAGCTGGTGTTACTTTAGTTATTATTTCCGGTAACATCGATCTTTCCGTAGGTTCATTCCTTGCACTTATTGCAGCGTCGTGTGCATTATTGATTAATAAAGAAGGCGGTTATGGAATTCCAACTGAGTGGGCAGTTGTAATCGCACTTGTTATCGGGACATTTTTAGGATTTTTACAGGGAGTTTTAACTGCGTACTTCAAAATTCCTTCTTTTATTGTAACACTTGGTGGGCTATTTATTTTTAGAGGAATTACGCAGCAGCTCAGTGCGTTCGATCCACGTGTTCCTGATTCAAGCTGGATTGTTCAAATTGGTATTGGTTATATTCCTCCATTCGCTGGTTGGTTGATTGGTTTGGCAGCAGTTGCAGTAATTATTTTTCTTCAACTTAAGTCACGAATGAAAAAGAAGCGAATGAATATAAGCGAAGAAAAATTAATGTTTTTTATCCTTAAGATAATTTTCATTTCAGTATTGATTTTTCTTTTTATCTACAAAGTGAATGCGTATAAAGGTATTCCAAATCAAACTCTAATAATGTTCATCGTTTTAATTTTACTTTACTTCATTGCAAAACACACAGTCTTTGGAAGACATATTTATGCAATTGGTGGTAATGTGCAAGCCGCAAGGTTATCTGGAATTAAAGTTGAAAGAAAAATTGTAACTGTCTTTGCCTTGATGGGGTTACTAACCGGAATAGCTGGTGTTATTTGGATGGCTCAGAATCAGGGTTCAACAAAAAATGCCGGACAATTTTATGAACTGTATGCAATAGCTGCCGCAGTAATCGGTGGAACAAGTTTAATGGGTGGGAAGGGAACAATACTTGGGACTTTTCTTGGTGGATTGGTAATGGCAACTGTAATCCAGGGAATGGATTATTCCAATCTGGATAACTGGCTGCAGCTTGTTGTAAGAGGTGCAGTTTTAGTATTTGCTGTTGGTATTGATATCGCAACCAAAAATCCTCCTCGTTGGATGCAAAGACTTAGATTTAAATTTCAGAATCGGGGAATGCGGGAAACAGTTAATTAAACAGGCACCAAAACATAAGTACCAAACTCCAAATAAATAACAAATCCCAGTTTCTAAAAAAATATTTTTAGAAACTGGGATTTTGAATTTGTGTTTTGTTTATTATTCGTCATTTGGAATTTGGTAATTCCTTCACCAAAATAACAATTAAAATGATTTTTTAAATTTATCCAGAACTTCCAACGCATAATCAATATCATACTCTGTGTGGTCAGCAGAAATCTGAAAACGAATCTCTTCATCACCTTTAGGAACAACCGGAAAATTTAATCCTGTAGCAAGTATACCATTTTCAATCAAAAATTTTACGCAATCACTTGTTGTTTTTGTATCCCTTAACATCAATGGAACTACTGGATGCTCACTTTCGATAACTTCATAGCCAAGTTTTATCAAACCTTGTTCAAACTGTTTTTCTCTTGCCCGCATAAAATCCAAAAGCTCAATTCCTTTTGCCGAATCAACAATCTCGAGAGATTTCATGGCAGCACAAGCTTCAGCAGTGGTAATTGGATTTGAGTAAATGTACATCGGGGAAGATTCTCTGAAATACTCTACAAATTTGGCAGATGAAGTTACGTAACCACCGTTTACTCCAAATGCTTTACCAAGCGTTCCAATCAGAACATCAATCCCTTTTGCGTTTGTATATTCAACAGTTCCTCTGCCATATTTTCCAAATGCGCCAACACCATGCGAATCATCAACTATTGTAATAACACCTTCTTCAAATTCTTTATCAAATTTTTCAGCAATTGAAGAAATTATATCAAGTGGTGCATAATCACCGCGCATTGAAAAAATTCCATCGGAAATTATTAATAGTCGTTTACCTTGTCCAATTGTTTTCTTTATAATTTCTTCAAGATGATTCATATCCAGATGTTTATAAACTTCTTTTACTTTTGGGCGGGAAAGTTTAATTGCATTGATTATACAGTTATGGTTAAGTTCATCACTGATGACGATAGTTTCTGTATCTATCAATGATGAAATAACGCTCATAATTGTTGCATATGCTGAAGAGAATATCATCGCTGCTTCTCTTCCATGAAATTGAGAAAGTTTTTTTTCGAGGTCGATGTGTGGTTTATAAGTGCCGCTTATGAATCTTACAGCACCGGGACCTGCGCCATATTTTTTTGCAGCTTCTTCTTCGGCTTCAATAACTTCTTTCCTGAGAGACATTCCAAGGTAAGAATTGGAATTCATCCTTAGAAATTCTTTTTCGCCAAATCCTTCAATAAAAAACCGGGGACCTTTTTTACCTTCAGCTAATTTAATTCCGGTAACAACTTTCTCATTTCCTTTTGCAACACCTCTTGCTTTTAGATCAGCCACCTTATTTGCGAGAACTTTTTCTAATTTTTGAATCGGCATATTTTACTCCATACTTATTTCAATTATAAAAATAATGACAAAAAAATAGACATATTTATTTGAACTGATGTTTCCACTTCACTTCGTAATCCGTAACTCATAATCCGGAATTCAAAATTATATTTCCACACCGAGCTTAACAGCTAACTTTTCAAACATATCTTTTGTCATTGTATCAAGATCGTAATCTGGTTTCCAGCCCCATTCCTCGCGTGCAGCAGTGTCATCAAGTTTGTTAGGCCAGCTATCGGCAATGTTTTGTTTCATAGGATCAACTCTGTAATGCATCTGGAAATTAGGAATGTGTTTTCTAATTACGGTAGCCAAATCTTCCGGATTTATACTCATTGCCGTAATATTAAATGCGTTTCTGTGTTTCAGTTTTGTAGGATCAGCAAGCATTAACTCAATAGCTGCTTTAACTGCATCAGGCATATACATCATATCAAGCTGAGTTTGCGGACCAAGGTAACAGAAATATTTTTTGTGTTTAATTGCTTCGTAATAAATTTCTACAGCATAATCTGTTGTACCTCCACCGGGCAAAGTTTTATTAGAAATGATTCCAGGGTAACGAACACCACGTGTATCAACGCCAAATCTTTTATGGAAATAATCGCACAGAAGTTCTCCAGAAACTTTTGAAATTCCATAAATTGTTGTTGGGCGCTGGATTGTATCCTGCGGAGTATTATCAGGTGGCGTATTTGGACCGAAAGCAGCAATAGAACTTGGAACGAATACACTGCATTTATGTTCACGGGAAATTTCAAGTACATTATAAAGTCCATTCATATTTAAATTCCAGGCAAACTGAGGTTTTTCTTCAGCAGCAGCAGAAAGAACGGCAGCCAGATGATAGATAGTATCTACCTGGTATTTTTTAACAACTTCTGCAAGAGACCGGATGTCTGTGCAATCAACTATTTCAAAAGGACCATCATCCTGTGCTTCTTTTATTCTAAATCGAATATCTGTTGCAATTACGTTTTCAACTCCAAATTTTTCTCTTAAAGCAAAAACCAACTCTGAACCAATTTGTCCTAATGCCCCGATGACAAGAATCTTTTTCATTTTTCCTCCGGTTAATAGATGCTGGAAATAATTTATTTTATTTCAACGATTCTAAAATAAAAAAATAATTTCACATAACATTGAAAGAATGATTTTCATTCCTTGAATAAATTCGTTTTAGTAATAATTCAAAAATTTAAAACTACCAGATTGGTCTGTGGTTAATTTAAATTATTTTTTATAATTTATTTCTTGTAATAAGTTTTATTAAAAATGATTAAATCAAAACTTAAATATGTAACATTCGTTTTTTTAATCCTTCTGATTGTTGGATGCAGAAAGGAAACTCCGGTTGATGTTGATAATTTAGTAACTGATAATTCTAATGAATTTATTACGTTATCATCACCTCAATTTGGGCAAAAATATTCTCCCGGAAATAAATTGGCAATTAGATGGGAAACCACACCTGAAGTAAAAAAAGTAAACATTGATCTTTATAAAAAGAATGAGTTAAGAGGAGCAATTGCTCATCAAATTTCCAATCAGGGTTCCTTAGATTGGGATATACCTATTGATCTTACACAGTCTGTTCATTATAAAATTAAAATTTCCAGCAGCAGTAATTCTGACGTTTTTATATTTAGTGGTGTTTTCAGTATAATTGGTTCAGGTAAATAAAATATTTTAAGAACATTCGCTTAATATGAAAAGTAAAAAAACGGAATCAAACTCATTAACGTTTCTTCACCTCAATCCTTCTAACTGGAGTGACTTTGAAACTCTGTTTGGTGAACGCGGTGCTTGTGGCGGTTGCTGGTGTATGTCTTGGAGATTAAAAACATCTGAATACAAAAAGAATAAAGGAATTGGAAATAAAAAATTTATGATGGGACTTGTTGAAAAAAGTGAAGAAACCGGGTTAATCTTTTATATCAATGCCGAACCAATCGCTTGGTGTTCAGTTGCTCCGCGCAATAGTTTTATCAAACTAGAAAACTCCAGGGTTTTGAAAAGAATAGATGATAAACCGGTCTGGTCAATAGTTTGTTTGTTTATTAGAAAGGATTTTAGAAGAAAAGGATTGTCGGTAAAAATTCTAAATTGTGTTGTTGAATATTGCAAATCAAAAAAAGTTGAAATTTTAGAGGCATACCCCATTATTCCTTACTCCTCAAAAATACCTGATGCTTTTGCCTGGACAGGTTTTCTAACAGCTTATGAAAAAGCTGGATTTATTGAAGCAGCCAGAATAAGTCCTGCCAGACCAATTATGCGTTATTATTTATAACAATCCGGTAGTATTAAAACTTGAAGATGAATGACAAAACCATAAAATTACTTTCTTCACCTTTACTTGATGAAAATAATGTAAAATTAAATCCGTTCGATCAATTTGAAATTTGGATGCAAGATGCTACTAAAGCTAAAGTTTTTGTGCCTACCGCAATGACTTTAGCTACATCTACTAAAGAAGGAAAACCATCTGCAAGAATTGTTTTGTTAAAGAAAGTTGATGAAAGAGGTTTTATTTTTTTTACAAATTATCAGAGTAAGAAAGGGAAACAATTATCCGTAAATCCAAATGCTGCATTGGTATTTCATTGGAAGGAATTAGAAAGACAAATTAGAATTGAGGGATCAGTTAGAAAAATTTTACTTCAAGAATCAGACGAATATTTTAATAGCAGACCATTATTAAGCAGAATTAGTTCTATAATTTCACCACAAAGTGAAATTGTACCGGACAGAAATTGGTTAGTAAAGCATTTTAAAGAAAAAGAATTTGAATCAATTGATAGATTAGTTCGACCACAAAATTGGGGAGGATACTGTCTAAAACCCACAGCAATTGAATTTTGGCAGGGAGGGATAAATCGTCTACATGATAGAATTTTATATAAAAAACAAAAATCTGGCTGGAAAATTGTACGGTTAGCCCCCTAAAAATAATTCTAAATATTTTTCAAAAAACCATTGACAACAGTTTAGATTTAATCTATATTGCTCGTGAGGTTAAATAAACATTAATTTTTTTAATGACCAAAGGGGGTCACATGAAAATTTTAAAGAAACTTACTGTTTCTTGTGCTTCTATTTTATATTCCGTATTTAAATACGAGAATCCAAATCCATTCATTTCTGAGAACCGATCGCCATAGAAATCAATTTTTATATCGTTGATGATTATTCTAAATCATCATCTGTTTTAGTATTTAAAAAAGTTTAAAAATTGTAAAGGAGAAAATGTAATGAAAATAAAAAATTTACTTTTAACATTTGTCAGCCTAATATTTCTGACGATAAATTATGTGAGTGCACAACCAGCGCCGATAACACCAACCAGTGGTGCACCTGGTGTTTCTCTTACTCCTTCATTTACGTGGCAAGACTACGCACCACCAGGAAATAATTATGATTGGTCGATCTGGACAGATGTTTATACCAATCCTGGGGCAACAATGTTGGATATCAAAACTAATATTACTAATAGTACAACTTATGGTGGTGCTACAGCATTAACAAATAACACAACTTATTACTGGTATGTTCAAGACCACGTCACCCCAACATTGTATGGACCTTATACTTTCACAACAATCGTTGCAACCCCAAGCTTGTTAACTCCTGGTGTTGCCGCTGCTGGAGTGGCTGTTTCAGGAACAAATTTAATATGGGATCCATTAGCCGCTAATACAGCTGGTGTTACACTGAATGTCCAATATCAAGTGAATGGAGCTGGTGCTTGGACAGATGTACCATTTGCAGATCCAACAACCACTTCATGTCTATTACCTATTCTTTTATATAACACACAATATAATTGGCAAGTACAAGCTATTGGACCAAATGAAACTACAACTTCAATTCCTCGTTCATTTACAACATTAATGCTACCTGCGCCTGCGTTAACAACACCAGCCACTACTTTAAGTGGTATTTCAATATTGCCATATTTTGAATGGACATGGTCTGGTTTTGGTGCGGTAACATATGACTTAACTATTTATGAGTCTGATGGCATTTCTGTAGTGACAACTAAAACTATCATTACTGAAAAACATTATCAGTTCCTTGAAACTGACTTTGTATTATCAAATAACCATAATTACAAATGGAAGGTTACTGTTAGACAAGGAACTAATGAAAGATCTTCCACTCTTTCAGAATTTAAGACAACTGTTTCTGCTGTTGCTTCACTTAGCAATCCCGGAAGTGGAATCGTATATACTTACGCCCCAGTTTTTTTCTCATGGTATCTTAGCACGTCAGTTGGTTCATTAACTTTTGAGTTACAATATGTTAAGGACGCTGCGAGTAGCGGAACTCCAGATGCAAGTGATTGGGCAAATGTTGCAATCACAACAACTGTTCCTTGCAATAGTGATTTAACTAATAATGATCAAACGTTGGATTCCGGTACGAAATATTGGTGGAGAATAATTACTTTTAGAGATGGAGAAGTAGTTTCGTATGCAACAGCAAGATCATTTACAACAAGTGGTGGTGCTACAATTGCAAAAGCAATACCGTCCTGGCCAATTGGCGGAGCTGGAACTAAAGTATATACTAATACTCCAACATTTTATTGGTATACAAATAGTGGCGACCTTACTGATATTTCATTTGATTTGTTAATTGATCAACACAGCGGCGATTTAGATGTTGGTAGTGAAGTGCATGTAGTAAATATATCGGATCTAAGTTATACTTTGGACGGAACAGCCGGTCAACTATTGCTACCTGGAACGGTATATTATTGGAAAGTAAAAACTTATTATAAACGAGGGGTCGTAGGAATAGAACGAACATATACTCCTACGGCATATGCTTCATTCAAAACAAATGGAGAAGGAACAGTACTAACACCAATCTTATCATACCCAACTGGTAGTGTGACTGTTTATACAGAAACTCCAACGTTATACTGGTACCTTGGTGGATTAAGTGATGGATTAACTTTTGAGGTTTCGATTAATGGACAATTTTATACAACAACAGATTTGTATTTGGATTTATCAACAGTTACAACATCAGCAGGTTTAACCGGAGGGGGCATATATTCCTGGACAGTGAGAGCATATAACGGTAGCGGCGGAACGATAACTTCTGCACCAGCATCATTTAAAATTGCTGGGGGAACAACACAAGGCAAACCAATCGCTTCATGGCCTATTGGAAATCATCCTACTGTTTACACAACAACACCAACATTATATTGGTATGTTTCAGGTTCTACCCTGGGGCTGGATGGGTATAGAGTTGCTTGGTCACAAGCAACAATCGCTCCCAATGCTGCTTGGTCAGCTGTTGTAACTTATGAAAATATTACAGACCTTTCACAGATGAGTTGCAATACATTCACTGGAAATTATGGTGAATCTTGGCATTGGGCAGTGGCTTCTTACATAGGCGGAAGTTTTTCTACATGGTCAACTGGTGAATTCACAATAGCAGGTACAACCGGGTCAATAGTTCCGGTTGCCTCCTATCCAAAAGGTGGTGTAACAATCTATTCAATTTCAGCAACATTGTCCTGGTATGTAAATGGATCAACCACTGGTATCGATCATTACAGAGTTGTATATAGTCGAAGATCAGATATGGATGAATCAGATGTTACAAATACTTTCCACGCAGAACCAACTGATCAATATCTTGATGTAACTGATTTAGTTCCAGGTGCTACATATTATTGGAAAGTTGCGTCGCATAACGGTACGGGTTTATCAGCATATTCAAATCCCACTGCAATATTTGTTGTTGCACCGACTGCAAGTGCGAGTGTTGTAGTTCCTTTAGTTGGGAGTCCTAACCATGGTGTTGGTATTCCTACAACTTCACCTATGTTATCTTGGGTAATTCCAACCCAAACTTCAACACAATTGAACTATGAAATACAATATTCAAAACAACAAGATATGAGCGATGCAATAACAGTCAACGGAATTAAGAGCCCATCTCAAATTGTATCTGATTTGTCAGCAAATCAAGAATACTACTGGAGAGTTCGTTCCGTAAATGATAAAGGAGAGGCATCAGCTTATTCTGAAGCTGGTAAATTTGTAGTTAGTTCAGTAACTGCAGTTGAGGATAAAGAAGTAATTCCGACTAAATTTAATTTATCACAGAATTATCCTAATCCTTTCAATCCGGCAACTACAATCAGGTTTGCGTTACCAGAAGCTTCCCCTGTAATAGTAAAAATATTTAATATTCTGGGTAAGGAAGTGAAAACATTAGTTAATGAAAATATGCAAGCTGGTAATCATTTAGTGGTTTGGAATGGAGATGATGAATCCGGAAAGACATTGCCAAGTGGAACTTATATATACAGAATAACAGCGGGCAATAACTCTCAGAATAGAAAAATGGTTTTATTAAAGTAATTTATCTTTTGTTGTGCCGGGAATATTATTCCCGGCATATTATTTTCCAAAATGTTCTAAAGAAATCAATTTAATTTTTGGGAGAAAATATGACGAAAGCAACAAGTTTATTTTTTACAGTTTTATTTATTGTAACAATAGCTTTAGCATTGTTATCTTGCCAGATTTATATTTTGCAATAATAATTCAGCAGCTTTTTTGTATAAAATTATTTCATAATCATGCCCCTTATTTTAGGGGCTTTAGTATTCAATGATAATAAACAAATAATTTTAGAAGGATTAAATCAAACAAAAAGTAAAAAGAATTAAATTACTGTTACGAATAATGAATGATAATTTTTAAATCATTCCCTAAAACTTTATACTTCACAAAACTTAATTGTCAATTCCATAATTTTCATTATTTCTATTTTCAATTTCTCATTATTTAATTAAATTAGTTCTGAATAAATTAAGAATAATCCAAAATGAAATTCTTTTCGGCAAAAACAGTCTTCCTTTTTATTTTTCAATCATTAATTCTAAACTTAACCATAAATCAACTTATGAAAAGTCAGGATAAGGAAAAAGAAATCCAGGGTATAATTGAACAGGTTAAATCCAAATACGCACCAGACAAACGGGTAGCAATTTTTAATATTTCTCATACTCAAAAAGAAAATGAAATAATATTAAAAGGTGAAACTAATTTGCCCATCATTAAAACCGATTTGAAGCAAAAGCTGGATGAACTAAAATATAAAGTTAAGGATTCCATAAAGATTCTTCCGGCAAAAGATCTTGGAGAAAAAATATTTGGTGTTATTAACATTTCCGTTGCCAATATTAGAACCAAGCCTAACCATCCAGAGGAATTAGCTACTCAAGCATTATTGGGAACACCTGTGAAGGTATATAAAAAATTACATGATGGTTGGTATTTGATTCAAACCCCTGATGATTATATAGCCTGGGCAGAAGATGATGCGGTTCAGTTGATGAACAAAATTGAATATGAGGATTGGATTAAATCCAATAAAATTATTTTTAACGTTAACTACGGAGTTTCATATTTAGAAGCGAATGAAAATTCCCAGATTGTTTCTGATTTAGTTAGAGGTGATCTTTTAAAAATCCTTGATGAAAGGAATGGTTTTTTTAAAGTTGAATATCCTGATAAACGAACTGCATTTGTTCCGGCTAAAAATTGCCAACGATTTGATCAATGGTTAAATAATCTGGATATTAATGAAAGTAACATTGTTCAAACTGCAAAAACTTTTATGGGAATTCCATATTTGTGGGGCGGTACTTCAATGAAGGGAGTTGATTGCAGCGGATTTACAAAATCGGTTTATTACTTAAACGGAATTTTGTTGCCACGCGATGCATCGCAGCAAGTTAATGTTGGAGAACTAGTTTCCGATCAAATTGATTTTGCGAAATTTAAACCTGGAGATTTACTTTTTTTTGGCACTAAAGCTAACAATGGTAAAAAAGAAAAAGCTTCGCATGTTGGTATTTATATAGGTGATGGTAAGTTCATTCACTCATCTGGTTTTGTAAGAATAAATAGCCTGGATAAAAACAGTAAGGATTTCAGTCCTCGCAGATTTAGCACATTTCTGCGTGCTAAAAGGATACTAACTTCACTGGATAAAAATGGAGTTTACCTGCTAAAAAATCAAAAAGTTTACAACGAGGTTAATTAATGAATCAGAGCAGAAGAAATTTTTTAAAAACTACCGGTGTTTTAACCGGATCAACATTATTTGCCGGTTATCCTAAAAATATTTTTGCCAATAATAATAACAACAATATGAAATCAGGAAAATTAAAACTCACGTTCAAACCTTACACTCTCGAACTAAAACATGTATTTACAATTGCAAAAAGCTCCCGCACTACTACACCTGTTATGCTTACCGAAATTGATTATAATGGAATAGTCGGTTATGGTGAAGCTTCTATGCCACCATACCTCGGAGAAAATCAGGATACAGCTTCGGCTTTTCTATCAAAAATTGATTTAAGCAAATTTGAAAATCCTTTTGAACTGGAAAACATACTTAATTATATTGATTCAATTATGGAAGGAAACAAAGCAGCAAAAGCATCAGTTGATATAGCTATGCACGATTTGGTTGGCAAGCTTTTGAACCAGCCCTGGTATAACATTTGGGGCTTTGATGAAACGAAAACTCCTTACACTTCGTTTACTATTGGTATTGATACTGAAGAGGTAGTAAGGCAAAAAACTAAAGAAGCTTCTGAATTTAAAATACTTAAAGTAAAACTTGGTAGAGACACCGATAAAATGATGATTGAAACTATTCGTTCTGTTACAGATACTCCAATTACAGTTGATGTAAACGAAGGCTGGAAAGATAAAAATTTTGCCCTGGAAATGATTCATTGGTTGAGAGAAAAGAACTGTCTTTTTGTTGAACAGCCGATGCCTAAAACACAGATAGATGATATGGCTTGGTTGACAGAAAATAGTCCTCTTCCAACAATTGGAGATGAAGCTGTTCAAAGGCTTGCAGATGTAAACAAAGCTCACGGGATTTATTCTGGAATTAATATAAAGCTGATGAAAAGTACCGGAATGCGTGAAGCTTATAAAATGTTATTACTTGCCCGCTCACTGGGAATGAAAGTAATGATTGGTTGTATGACTGAAACTTCCTGTGCAATTTCTGCGGCATCTCAACTTTCACCAATGGTTGATTGGGCTGATCTTGATGGTGCACTTCTTATAAATAATGATATATTTGATGGAACGAAAGTTATCGATGGAAAAGTAACTTTAACAAACAAACCCGGTATTGGTGTAACAAAAAAGATTTGAAATTAATATTCAATTAAATTAGCAAATAGGTTATCGATCAATCTTGATTTATTATTCTTAACTTAAAAATACTTTTTAAGTTTTCACATTCATCATTTTTATTAATCTCTCAGGAATTAATTTAAAGTAAAGAAAGTTAAATTATGTATGAAATAATTATTATTGGTGCGGGACCCGCTGGAATTAGTATGGCTGCAGAAAGCAGAGTTGCCGGAGTTGAAAAAGAAAATGTTCTAATCATCGAAAAAGCTAATGAACACTCTTTTTCTATTAAAAAATATTATCCGGATAAAAAAGTAGTTACTGCCAATTACAAAGGATTTGAAGTAGTTTGCACAGGAACAATGTGCATAACTGATTTAACAAAAACTGAAACAATATCTTACCTGGATAAATCCATTGCTGAATTTGATTTAAATGTTCATTACAGTGAAACAGTTTGGAAGATTCATCAATCAAAAGGCGAGCAAAGGTTTTCCATTTATACTGATAAAGGTGCATATGACACGAAAGTTGTTGCCATTGCAATCGGAATTTTAGGCAAACCAAATAAACCAGCATATAAATTACCTATCACATTAAAAGAAAAAATTCTATTTGATATTACTTCAGTAGAAATAAAAAACTCTAAAGTTTTAGTTGTTGGTGGTGGGGATTCTGCTTCGGAATATTGTCAATTCCTTTCGCAGGATGATAATGCTGTTTATCTTAGTTACCGTGGTGATGAATTTACAAGAATGAATGATATAAATAAAAAATCTATACTGGCATTAAAACAAAGAAAACTAGTTAAAATATTATATAGTTCTAACATTGCAGAAGTAACTGATATTTCTGGTAAATCAGTTGTTAAATTTGAAGAAAAAAAATATTTAAGTGAACAGTTTGATTACATCGTTTATGCCCTGGGTGGCACAACGCCGCACAATTTTTTAAAAATGATTGGAATTGAATTTAATGGTGAAGAACCAATTCTAAAAAAAGGTTACGAAACCAATGTACCTGGCATGTTTCTTATAGGTGATTTAAGCGCTGGTAATAAAGGCGGATCAATTATCTGGGCATTTAATTCTGCAAATACTGCAATGAAACACATTTGCGAAAAATATCTTGGTAGAAGTTCCAATTAATCCGAAATAATGAAAGATAACATAAAACAAAAATTATTCTTCCTATCCTTTCTATCACTCTTTTTGTTGAGTGGGCACGATATATCTTCAGCAGAAATTTTTATTAGAGTAAACCAGGTTGGTTTCCTTCCTAAGGATTTAAAAACAGCAATTGTTTTATCCAATATGGATTTACTTAATCAACCGTTTTCAATCTGTAATGCTGAAGGTAAGGTTGTACTAAAAGACAAAATGGGAGAAAGCTCAGGCATATTCGGATCTTTTAATTATTCATATCAAATCAATTTTTCTATGGTTAAAAAACCTGGGAAGTACTTTATAGAAATTGAAACTACTAAATCTTTTACCTTTGAAATTGGGGAAGGAATTTATAATAGAGTAGTTGATTCCTTAATGTTATTTTTTAAAGTACAACGCTGCGGATATACAAACCCATTGCTCCACAAAGTTTGTCATCCTTTTGATGCTACAAGTATTATTGATAATGGCAAAGTAATAAATGAAAAACCTGATGTTACCGGTGGATGGCATGATGCTGGCGATTATGTGAAGTTTTTAAATACCACTGCATACGCTACTTATATTTTGATTTTTGCTTACGAGTTTGATCCACAAAAATTTGGGTTTGATAATGATAAAAATGGTGTACCTGATATTTTAGAAGAAGCTAAAATTGGGTTGGATTGGCTTTTAAGATTGAATTATAAGAATCAGAAATTTATTACACAGGTGCAGGATAATAGAGATCATGCGCAAGGTTGGCGAAAACCAGAAGATGATCAACTGGCAACAGATAGACCGGCATTTTTAGGTATTGGAAAAAATTTAATTGGGATTTATTCCGCCACTATGGCATTGGCTGCCCGCACCTGGAATTCAAAAATTAAATTCCCAGAATTCGCTAACCTCTGTTTGACTGCAGCAGAAAATTTTTATTCAATAAGAAATGAAGTTCCTGATTTAGACACATCAACTATTGCTTATCGAGATGCAAAATTTTTTGGCAAGCTTGGAATTGGTGCGATGGAACTTTATCTTACAACTCAAAATCCAAAATATTTGAAGGATGCAAAAATTCTGGCAGATTCAACAAACCCAGATTTTTGGTGGAGTTGGGGAGATATTAATTCTATCCTGTACTATCGATTGGCAAAAGAAGATTCCAA
This sequence comes from Ignavibacteriales bacterium, assembly GCA_026390815.1. Taxonomy (NCBI): domain Bacteria; kingdom Pseudomonadati; phylum Ignavibacteriota; class Ignavibacteria; order Ignavibacteriales; species Ignavibacteriales bacterium. The sequence continues at coordinate 176,622 of JAPLFH010000007.1, forward strand.
GTTTCAGAATCATCTTTTAAGCACATTAAATCATTTTGACAAATTAAAAGATAAAAAATTGTTTAACGAAGCTGTGAATGATAGCTGGGGATCCAATACTGCATTATTAGGTGTGGCTTTGCAATCAATATTATGGAAGAAATTATCCTACAGCAACCAATTTGATTCCTTGCTTATTTTACAAAGAGATTTTATATTTGGTCGCAATCAATGGGGTGTTAGTTTTGTTTATAATATTGGTAAAGAGTACTCACATAATTTCCATTCTCAATTTGCCTTTTTTAATAATGGCTATCTTCCAGGTGCTGTATCTGCAGGTCCCGTTAGCAAACAAAATTTTTCTAAATATAAAATTAAATTTGAGTCCGATGATAGATTCCAAAAATTTCAAACGGCAGATGCAGTTTACTATGATGACCGAATAGATTTTGTAACAAATGAACCTACAATTACAACAAATGCTACTGCTGTTTTTGTAGTCGGCTGGTTTTCAAAGCAAAATTGACTTAATTGTAATTAAAAATCACTATGTGTTATATTGGATCAAAGTAAATAAATTTCTCAAAATGGTTCAAAATATTTTATGCGATGCTTGGAAAATAGACTATAATGTTAATTTAATACAGGTATACAAATTGTCCTATTTAGTAAAAATTAGGTAAGATTATTATGAAGAGAAATATACAGTTAATTCAATCTGGAATTACACTTGTGGACCAGGCATGGGGCGGATTTTATAAAGGTGGTACATATCTTTTACTCGGTCCCAGAAAATCGGGGCGCACTTTATTAGGTTTACAATATGCACTTCAGGCAGCAAAGCAAAAAGAGATATGCCTTTATTTTACTACTATGCGTCCGAAAGATTTGATGATCCATGCTGCATCAATTGATTTTGATTTGCAAAGTTTTATGAATCAAAATTTAATTGTAGTTGTAAGAGTTGCTCCTCCAACAGAAATAAATGATATTAGAAATCCAGACGAATATTTAATTGAATATTTTAAAGATATTGTAACAGTTGTAAATCAATTTACTCCAAACAGAATAATTTTTGATGAAATTACACCTTACTTAGGATTTTCGAATCTTGAATTACTTCGCAATGCGTTCCTCCAAACATTAGAAACAATAGAAGAAAAAGATATTATCAGTTTGTTTATTATTGGCGAGCCTGCAACCCCGGTTGCCCAATCTATTGTGGATTCTCTTGCACAATTTGTAACCGGTACAATTTATCTTCAGAAAAAACCATTAGGAAGCGAGGGAAAATACCAGGGTGGAAGATTAACTATTACACCTAATATAGGGCATACGGAAGGGCAATTTTCTGCAGATTATTTTATCGAACCATATAAAGGAATTGTTGTTGATTTTAAACAAAACAATTATCAGCAAAACAGTTTTCAGCAAGGTATGCAATTTCCAACTCAAAATTTTCCTGCACCTCAACCACCATCATACAGTAAAAAGGATTCGCGCTATTTAAGCTTATCAAGTTTCGAAATTCCTTCGGAACCATATTCATTTTCTAATCTTTATGATTTTAACGACTTTTTGTTGATCCTTAACAATCAAATTGCTTTATATAAAAGTACGGGACAAGTATTTAACATTGTATCATTCAAATTAGATGCAGGGGCTGAACAGAATGGGTTACTAACAGTTAACCAACTTCAGAATGCAATAAGATTAGCTACTGATAAGAAGGATAAAATTTGTGTTAAGGATAATAAAGTTGTTGTTCTAATAGTTCGTGGAGATAAAAAAGGTGTTCAGGATATGATCTCAAAAATCCAGAATAATTTACCAAATACAAATCCTGATTATGTTAAAGCAGTACTAAATTATATTTCGGTTTTATCTGTGGAGATTGATGAAAATATTGAGAATGCAGAGTCACTAATGAATTATATTACATCAGATGAAATGATATCGCGCGGTAATTTTGATTCATTTAATAAATTTAGCAGATTCTGATGAAGAATTTTTTACTATTACTATTCATTTTCGTCTCATTTCTTTCAACAAATTTACTACCTCAAAATGTAGATGTGTTTAAAAAGGAAGCAATCAAACACATGCAAGCCGGCAGATATGGTGAAGCTATTGATTTGCTGAATAAATACATCTCAGCAGTACCTCATAAAGCAGATGGTTTACATTTAAGGGGATTATGCTATGAGGGGAGAGGAGAGTATGAATGGGCTGCACTTGACTTAAGAAGAGCGGTAAAACTTGAACCAAATAACAATCAAATCCAAAAAGATCTTGCCAGAATTGAAGATATATGGCATGCTTTACTTAACAAGAAAATAGAAGGACATAAAAGAGAGATTGCTATAAATCCAAATATTGCTGTAAACTATCTTGAAATTGGAAAATGCAAAAAAAATCTTGGAGCATGGAAAGAAGCCGAAGAATGGTATGATGAATATTTGAAAAGAGATGATGCTTCATCTGATGAAGTTATTAGATATACGGAAATACTTGCTCATAACAACTCAATTGTAAAAGGGGAAAAAATTCTTAAAAAATACACGGATAGATTTCCGAATGACCAGAGACTTTGGAGCCGTTATGGATTTTTTACAATGTGGCTTGGAAAAAATCGCATTGCAATAAAAGCGTTTGAAAATGCTCTTGCATTAAAACCTTTTTTTAAGGAAGCACAAGATGGCTTAGATCAGGCAAAAGGAAAACCATATCTTTTTGAGTGGGTTGATACAACAGCAAGATATAAAAAAGGTCCTATAGCCAAAGAATATCCTATTGATAAATATTACCGTTCAGTGCGTAAGAATCCAGATGATTATGAAACACGTTTAGCCTTAGTTGAACAACTATATAAAAATGACAGGATTGAAGAAGCTTATCAACAGCTGCAAATTTTGAATAAGGATCATTCTGATATTCCTAAAGTACAACAATATTGGGATAGCGTTACAACCTACAGAGACAAAATTTACAGGGTAAAAATAAAAGAGTACGGTGATAGAATTATAAGCAATCCCAAAGATAGGGAGGCAGTTCTTAAGATAGCGGAATACTATGCCCACCTTGCCGAATATGACAGCGCTTTAGCGGTTTTGGATACTTATCTAAAAGATGTTCCACAGGATAAAGAATTGGAAGTAAGGTTCAGGGATGCACAATATTCAGCCTGGAATTACAATTGGGAAAAGGCAATCGCTCAGTTAAATTATCTTTTAGCTTCAGATCCAAATAATCTGGATTATCAGTTACTTCGTGCACAAATATCGGTTTGGACAGTTCAGGACCTTGATGTGGCAAAAGGTTATTTAATTAATATTGTTGGTAAACAACCGGAAAATTTGAATGCCGTAATTGCAATATCCATTCTTTATGGTCAGCAAAAGAATTTTGATTCTTCTAAAACTTATTTAGAAATGGCTCGGCAGATTGATCCTAAAAGCAAAGGTGTAGAAGCAGCGCAGAATTTTTACGATGATGCATTTGCGTTTAATGAAGAAATGAAATTAGTTGAATTGCGTAGAGAAGCTGGAAATCTGGCGATTGGGGGTGATTGCCCAGGAGCTATCGCTAAGTATGAAGAATATTTATCTAAAGTAAGTAACCCGGATAAGTCTGTGCGGCTTGAATATGCAGAGGCAAATATGTGCGACAAAAATTTCATAAAAGCAATAGAAGTTTATGATCAGATATTGAATGAAGAGTATGATTATAATGTTTCGCTTTTGAGAGCTAAAGCATATTTGTGGGGCGGAGACTCTACACTTGCGCTTACTGAATTAGAAAAACTTGTGATAGAAGATTCTTCCAGTTACGATGCCAAATTTTATTTAGCTGAAGCTTATGTAAGGAATGCTCATTATAATGAAGGAAAGGATTTATATACAGAATTATTAGACAAAACAACAGACTCCACGCAGATAGATATACTTAAAAAAAGAATTGGCTGGATTCCTGTAACGGGAATTGCAGGAATATTTTCTTCATTTCCTGTAGGAGTCGGCATCGCTCCATTGTTTTCTTATTATTCAGATAATTTTGATCTCATCTACAAAATTATTGGAGGAAGAATTGATGTTGGCTTAACTGGATATTTATCAATAGGAGGATCCTTCAATAGGGGAATGCTCCAGAGAGATTTTGTTCATCGGAATTATTCATCTCTTAAAGGTGTAATTTCAATTTGGTTCAATAAATATTTATCGTTTAGTGGTGGATTAGGAAATCTAACTTACGATGGTGCTCACAATCGGACCGTTAGCGACGCTACTTTAAAATATGAAAAAGAAAATTATTTTATGATAGCCGGTTATTATGAAAACACTGATGCTGGATTAATTTTGTATTCTCCATATTTAGTTGATTATAGTTTTTTAACAGATAACAGGATCGATGCGACTTTATATAAAATTATGGGATACTATCAACCAAGACCATCAATAAAATTTTCGGGTCACTTTCATTATTTACAATTATCTGATGGAAATGCCGGCAACGATTTACAATTGCGATTAGGAAAGTTATTTGATTTCGGTCTTTGGGCTGGTTATGAATACTTCTATTCCAACTATGCTAGAAAGGCAGGAAAATCACCGTATGATAACACAAAATTTCTTTATTATTCACCAAAAGATTTCGAATCTCATAGTTTGTGGTTGGATTGGTTTGTTCAAAAAGAATCTTCGCTAGAAGTAATCATTGGTGGCAAGATTGGTTACGTCCCTCAAAGTGATTTCATTATCAGGGAAGTATCCGCTTCAGTAGCGTATAAACCAATTTCTAATTTAACAATTACTGCTAAATTGCAGATAGGCAGTACTTACAGATATGATTCATCATACCGTTATTTATCGTCGTCCATATATGCATACTGGAGTTTTTAACTGTAGTTGATATCTGATACTTCAAAGAATAAATCAGATTCTTTATATTCAAAATAAAAAAGTGAGAACTTGATTTTTAATTTGATTATTTTGTCCTATAAAATTTTAAGTACTTTAAAATAATACGGAGGTTTCAGTTTTGGTTATCACTAAATTAAATTTTAATTTTTTATGTTTGATGGCAATTACCTTTTTAACTCCCACTGTTTTGGTTACTGCAGAACCCTTTTCTGATAATCCAAAAGAATCATTTTTTAATGTACTTGCTGAATCAGTTACTGCAGATAATTTATATTCAACTGCTACAACCTTATTAGGTAAAAAAATTCCCATCACGGGTAATTTAGAGCAGCTTAAATATTTCTTCGGCGCACTTAAGCAAAGTAAAAATAAGAAAGTAAGAATTGGTCATTTTGGTGATTCAATAATATTTGGCGATGTAATTACAGAAGGTTTAAGGGAAAATTTGCAGCAATCTTTTGGCGGAAATGGAGCTGGTTTTGTTTCTATAAATACAGAAGATTATGGTATGAGAAAAACTACGACCGTTTCATTTTCCAACGATTGGAGTGAAGCTTCATTATTTAAAAGAAATGCAAATAATTTACCTTTAGGAATCAATGGTTGTGCATTTGTACCAGCAAATGGAAGCTTTGCAAAATTTGAAACCACAAGACTTACAAAAACCCTCAAATCTTTCAAGACAGTCAGATTGTTTTACAATAATCAGGATGCCGCTTGTTCTGTTAAATATTCCTTTAATAATGGTGCTTCGCAAAGCAAAAAATTAGACGCACTTAATAAAGTAAGAGATTTAGTCCTTACTACACCAACCGACGCTACTTCAATCAGATTTGATTTTAATACTTGTCCAAAAGCCTATATTTATGGTGTAAGTTTAGAGAATGGAAATGGTGTGTATGTAGATAATTTTCCAATGAAGGGACAATCGGGAGTTCAATTAACGGATATTACTTTACCAGTTCTAAAAGATTTTAACGTTTTATTAGATTATAAATTGATAATTCTTAATTATGGTGTGAATGTAATTTCACCGCAAAATAGTGATTATCAATGGTACGAAACCAAAATGGAAAAAGTAATTAATTATTTGAAATCCGCTTTTCCAAATGCGAGTATTTTACTTGTTAGCGTTGGTGATAAAAGTGTTAAAAAAGGAACTTCGTTTGTTACTGATCCAGGGATTCCTTTACTGTTAAAAGCTCAGAAAAATCTGGCTGAAAAAACTAAAATAGCTTTCTGGAATTTGTTTGAAGCTATGGGGGGTGCTAATTCAATTGAAGATTGGGTTAATGGAAAACCACAAATGGCTTTAAGAGATTATTGCCATCTTACTTCTGACGGCGGTAATTTAGTAGCTGATCTTTTAACTGAAGCGCTAATGAATGAATTTAAAAAACAATGATTATTGATGTGATAGTTAAAGTGTTTTACTTTGTCCATTTTGATTCACATATTGGGATGTGTATAAAAGGAGGACACTTTAAGTAACGGTTAATCTAATAATTTGGCTGTTTTGATGTGTTTTGGTGGCACTATAGTTGATTTTATGTTATGATAAGAAATTAAAAAGAGCAATAAATGCCTGATAAAAAAGAAATAGTGAAACGAAAAATTGTTTTGAATAATTATGAAGTTTCATCAGAAATACCTGACCGAGCTTCAAAGCATCTTAAAACAATTATAGGAACTGGAGTACTTTCATTAATTCTTATTTTAGTTATCGTTTTTACTCTACCATTAACCGGATTGGCTTTAAATAGCTTGTTTGTATTCTCATCCATCGTTTCTCTCGTTATTTTTCTTTTTGTACTACTTATCAGATATTTTTCCACCCTATTTATGGCTTACTTTTTTATTACAAGATACTCAGTAAAAAATAAAAATTCATATTCACCATTCGTCTCTATCATTGTTCCTGTTTATAATGAAGGCAAAGTATTAAAAGATTCAATTAAATCATTACTTGAGTTAAATTATTCTAACTACGAAATTATTATTGTAAATGATGGATCAACAGACAATACGAAAATTGTTGGGCAATCATTAGTTGGTATTAGAGATGGTATGAACTCAAAAGTAAGAATTTCGTTAATCAATAAACCAAATGGTGGTAAATCGAGAGCTTTAAATGCTGGGATAGAATATGCAAAAGGGGAATTTGTTTTATGTATGGATGGCGATTCTCACTTATCTGAAAACACCTTGAAGTTTGGTATAACACATTTTATAGATCCAATGGTTGGTGCTGTTGCTGGTAATGTAAAAGTGATGAACAGAAAAAAAATCCTAACCGATCTTCAAGCATTAGAATATCTTGAAGGTTTAAACATGCCCAGAAGTGCACAAGGCTTTTTAAGATTGGTTAATATTATCCCAGGTCCAATTGGCATTTTCAGGAAAAGAGCTATTCAAGATGCCGGCTGGTACTCAAGTGATACTTTTGCGGAAGATGCAGACATCACTTTAAAAATTCTTGCAGCCGGTTGGAGGATTGAATATGAACCGAATGCAATTTCCTGGACTGAAGCTCCTGCTACATTAAATCAATTATTAAAACAGCGATATAGATGGACACGAGGAATTATACAATCAATACGTAAACATAAACGGCATCTATTAAACCCAACTCTAAATTTCTCTAATTCTTTGGTGTTGTGGTCTATGTTTTACGAAGCATTAATATGGCCCACAATGAATATTTTTGCTAACCTATTTTTTATTATCGTAGCGGTGCTTTACGGTATGTCTAATCTGCTGGTTTTTTGGTGGGCTGGCTTAGCGCTATTGGATTTAATGACAGCCCTTTACTGCATTGCTGTTGAAAAAGAGGATGCAAGGTTAATTCCTTACGCTCTTGTTTATCGTGTATTTTTTATACTATTAATCGATATTACAAAATTTATGGCAACAATAGAAGAATTCCTCGGATTCCAAATGACATGGGGAAAACTTGAACGAGTTGGTGTTGCAAAAGCTTAAAAGTTTATTAAAGAGGTGACTTATGGAATTAATTCCTATACTATCGTTCATAATTCTTGTAGCAACAATTAGCACATTTATACTGGCTATTGGAGCTTACGTTTTATACAAGATAAGGGAAGGTAAAGGCAAACTTGCCACTGCTCCTAAACCACGAGCAGTTGAAGGTGAACTTTATACTCCTGCCCAGGTTGTTGTTAGACAGGGTGTACCTGTTCAGCAAAGACAGCAAGTTTTTCAAGATCAATTTTATCAGAACGTGCCTTATGAACAACAAGCGCGACCGGGAACTCAACCAGGACAGCAAGAAAATGTTCAGCAAGGCGAATATAGGCATGGACCTCAACAACGCGCACCTTATCCTCAACAAAATCAGGCTGAAGGTGAATTTGATGAGACCCCAGCTGATAAAAAATTCATGAAATACACTTCTGAAGGTTATGTGCCGGTAAATAAAACTAAAACCGGGGAAAACTTAAAGTGGCGGTAAATCAACCAAATAGGATAAAAGTAAACCAGCTTATTATTTTACTTTCCGGGTTAGTTTTATTAACTGCTTCTGTACTTATTCTGCTGCTTGTACTTAAAAATGTTTATGGTAAGTATGACTTTGCAGAAGTAATACCATCAAAAGATACATTTAAAATATTTAGCTCACAAAAAAAATATAATGTAGGCATTCTTTATTCTAAATATACTGAGAATATGTTGCCACAGGGCAGCACCTGGTTGAATGACAATATTTCCACCTGGAAAAAATTTTTAGACGCTGAAAAAATTAATTATGAAATTATTAACGACCAAAAAATTGAATTAGGTCAGCATTACAAATATGATCTAATAGTTTTACCTGGATCAAAATCACTTAGTGATAAAGAAATATCACAAATAAAAAAGTATATTGAAAAAGGCGGAAGCATTTTTTCCACAAGTGGCACAGCATCTTTTTCTGATGATGGCAAATGGAGAGGATGGGAATTTTTCTCAGAAGTTTATGGATTAAAATTTACCAAAGAAATTACTCCCGAAGAATTTTCGCGAATTCATACGCTCCGCGGAAACCTTCCACTTACTGCTGGCATTCCAACGGGTTATCCTTTAAAAATTGCTACCTGGGATAGACCGATTTCCTGCGAAGTCTTGGACCCACGAACAACCCAAGTTAGTTTTTGGTATAACTTTAGAAAAGAAGCTGGATTAGTAAGGGAAGAAGTAGATAAAAGTGCCGGAATAGTTTATGGTACTTATGGTAAAGGAAGATATGTGTGGTATGGCTTTGAACTAAATTCAGTTATTGGCGAACAGGAAGATTTTATTAATTTCGAAAAACTATTTAAGAACTCAGTTAATTGGTTAATGTATACACCAACTGTCCTTGTTAAAGATTGGCCTCCAACTTACCGAGCAGCAGCCATTATCGTCCCGATGTTAACAAATAAAATTTGGAATGTTAAAAATCTTTTTGGGATTGCTAAAAGTGAAGATGTAAAAATGACGTTTTTTGTTGATCCTGTTATTACAGATGAAAACCAATCTTTATTGAAAGAATTATATAAGTACGGAGAAGTGGGCGACATTGTTGATATTGGATATTTAGAATCAGTAACGGATACTGTAAATAAACTATATGATTACAATACACAGGTAATTCGTTTTAAACAAGGTAAAGCAGGATTGGAAAAAATTCCGAATGTAAAAATTAGCGGAGCTTTACCATTATATGGATTATATGATGAAAATAGTGTTCAAGCATTAGTATCCTCCGGTTATGATTATGTTTTAACTGATTCGCTTACCGACCGATCCGTACCCCGGACTCTGATTAGAGGAGATAAAAAGATTGTTTCTTTTACTAAAACCGCAAGAGATGATTATGAAGTTATTAGAGATTACGGATTGAAGGAAAAAAATTTTCAGCTTTATACTTATGAGGAAGATGTTGATAGACTTTTATTTGAAGGTGGATTATACATTTTTAAAATCCATACAGATTATCAGTGTTCACCGGAATATGTAGAAGTAGTTAGAGATTTAATCAGGTATATGAAAAGTAAAAATGTATGGATTGCAAGTGCTTCAGAAGTTAAAAATTGGTGGCTTTCTAAAAATAATATGGAAATTAGTACGGAAGTAAGAAGCGCCCGTCGTGTTGCCGTAGAAATTTCTAATCCTGGAAATACTGATGTAGATAATGTGATTGTACAGGTTAACTTGAACAAAGATGTTAAAAATATTCAAATCTCTTCAGAAATTTTTGGAACTAAAATTCCTAAGTATGAATTTGATAGCCGTACTCAAATCCTAAGGTTAAAGATAAAAAAATTAGAAGCAGGTGAATCTGTTTCCTATTATGTTGATTACGATAATCTGAATACATAAATCAAAAATGTTTATTTGGGAACCTCAATAGTCATGAAAAAATTTATTTTTAAAATAATGTTAATCATTATTCCTTTAATCATTTCCGTCGTCGGTTGCGTAGATTCATTGAATTCAACTGATAAACTACCTCCAAGTGTTTCAGTCTACAAACCAGCAACGAGCGATACAATTTCAGTTGATACTGTTAAAATAAGTTATACTGCTTTTGATGATCAGGAATTAAGCTCAATAAGTGTTGTGCTGAATGGTATATTCCAGAATAGTTTTAATGCAAAAGAAAATGTTCATCCTGAAGTTTATTTTGTACTGGATTCTACATTTGTTAGTCAACAGATTTCCTATTATTTAATTGCTTATGATGTTGCAGGTAATTCAAAAAAAAGTAACGAAATGACAGGGATTTATATTGTTAAGCAGTTAAGTAAACCTACTTTTCTTAAATTGGAAATTAAATCAAAGTTACACTTTACACTTACCTGGGATTATATTCCTTCAAACGAATTAGGTTATGAAATTCATCGTAAGGAAGGACAGACCGGAGTTTTTAATTATTATAAAACGATTCCTGCTGGAACCAGATCATATGATGTTGTAGAGACCAATGATAAAAAAATCTATTATTATAAAGTAAGAGCATATAATAAATATGGATATTCAAATTTCACAAATCAGGTAAGCTCCATCGGAGATCCACCGCAGGCTCCTACAGGATTAACGGCAATTTCTACTGGTACTAAAACAGTTAAGCTTACCTGGAGAGATAATTCAAACAATGAAACAAGTTTTCTTTTGCAAAGGAAATGGGCTGGTGATGAATCTCCTTATATAAATGTGGCTACTATCAATCCGGACATTAGTGAATATATTGACACAAAAAATATTACCGCTGGAACAGGATTTCAATATAGGATTTGTGCCCAGATAGATACCTTAAAATCTAATTGGTCAAACGAAGTTCAGGTAACAACATTAACTGAAGATATTTTTACACCTACAAACCTTTCGGCTTCGTTTAATCCAACTTCTAAGTCTGTAGTTTTAACCTGGGTTGATAATAATGCAAATGATTTATATACCAGAATATTTAGAAAAAAAGATTCAGATTTAAATTTTGGAAAGATTGATTCAGTAGGTTCTGGAAAAGTTACTTATTCTGACAATAATATTTCAGCAGGCAATTACTCATACAAAGTTCAAGTTTATACAAATGGCGGTAACACAACTGAATTTTCTAACATTGCTCAATTAGATGTTCCGGTAATTCCACCTAATGCACCTTCAAACCTTTCTTTATCCCAGCTTTCTGATAAAGTATTTAATTTAGAGTGGAATGATAACTCTGATGATGAGACCAGATTTGAATTATGGCGTAAAGATGGTAATGCTGATTTTCGTACAGTAAAATATCTTTCTCCCAATACAATTCGCTGTAATGACGCTATAAGTGATACGACATTAATTTATTTTTATAAAGTTCGGTCTGTCCGGGATAATGAACCATCCGATTTCAGTAATTTGGTAAATTCCACCGGTGGAATTAGTACTTACCCAAGACCAACTAAATTTACTGCAATTGCATTGTGCCCAACTCAAATTAAACTTAGCTGGCAAAATAATGCAGTTGATGCGCTAAAATTAATTTTAGAAAGAAAACTTTCTCAATGGGGAACGTATTCCAAAATTGCTGAATTACTTCCTGATGTTCAACAATATATTGATAAAGAGGGAATAAGCGCAGGAATTGAATTTTATTACAGAATAAAGGCTCTAAGCGCTTCAGATGAATCAGATTTTTCGGATGAAGCCAAAGCTTTAACACCATCCTCAGGTAATTGTCCTTGAGCTTTTATAGTATGCTTAACAAGAAACAGGGAGCAGATGTATCTGAATTTTTATAGTACTGCAAAAATTGATTACCTAGAGAGTAATGAACATAGAATTAGATATTTTAAGATTAGTTGACAAAATTAATGATGAAGCCTTTGTATTAGACAATGCAGGTATAATTTTATATTCTAATTCAGCAGCAAAAAAGCTTTTTCCTCCAAGCCTAAACCTGAATAAATTTTCTGAACTATTCCAACCTGAATCGTATCAACAGATTGAAAAACTATTTGATTTTACAGATTCAAATAATCAAAACATAGTTAAAGAAATTGATATTCAATTATTTAATGGAATTACCAGGCAAGTTAACATCTCAATTTCACCTTACAATCTTGATGGAAATAAATTATTTTTAATTATCCTCACGTCTGGCAATGGTGCAAAATCAAGTTCAATAAAGCTAAGGATTTCTAACAAAGACATTGTTGATTTAATTAATGACGAAGTAATTATAAAAGTTATTGAAGAAATCAAATCTCATTTTCCTTTTACGTTAATTGGTAAAAATAATATTCAAAATGAAATTAATAGGCTAAATGAATACTTTTGGATTAAAAATGTTGATGGAAAATATTTAATTGTTAATCAAAAATTTGCTCAATCAGTTGGGCTTAAACCAGCCCAAATTGAAGGACGATTTGAAAGAGAGTTAATTCCCAATTACCTTATCAATTTGTCGCAATCAATTGTAGAGTTTATAGCAAATACTTCAAGCATTTTTATTAAAGAGGGGATTTCTTTCCCGCTTATTTCATCAAACCAAACTCATCAGGTAATTGAATTTCCAATATGCGATTTAGATAATCATGTAATTGCAATTATTGGAATAACTCAGCTTGTTAGTAATCAAGTGTTACAACCAAAATCCAGAGTTACTGAATTGAATGAATTAGTAATGGGAAATATTTCCAATCCCATTTTAGTTCTGAATAAGGAAGCCAGTATTATAATTTCAAATCAACAATTTTTACAGCTTTTTCCATCATTAAACGGGACTAATCTAATTGGAGAAACTTATAATATATTTCCAGAAAGAATAAGAGTAATTATTGGTGAATTTATTTCAGGTAACAAAAACGTTGAAAGAATTGAATTTGAATTTCCCGAATCAAATTCCCTAAAAGATTTCTTTGTTTTTAATTTAAGAAAATTATATAATTCAGTGGGTGAATTGGAAGGTTATCTTGTTCTTGTTGAAGAGAACTTTTCTGATGCATTAAAAACCATAATAAAGGATAAAGGTAAAATGTACGAATTAATAATGCAAAATAGTCCAGAACCAATGTATATCTATGATATTGAAAATTTAAGATTTTTAGAGGTGAACCAGGCTGCTTTGGATTTGTATGGATATAATAAAACAGAATTTCTTCAAATGGATCTGACCGACCTTTATTCGCCTGATGATATTCAGACGTTATTGGATACATCAGTTTCTGCAGTATCGGAACCAAAGTTTACTGGACCTTGGCGACATAAAAAGAAAAATGGTTCTGCTGTGTTTGTTGAAATAAGTAAAACTACATTTGACCATAAAGATAAAAAATCTCATTTCAATATAGTAAAAGATGTAACGGATAAATTAGAATTAGAAAAGAAAGTTCAGCTTTATAAAGCTTCATTCGATAATACAAGTGATCTTTTATTTGTAACTGATCCTGAAGGATTTATAACTTTTGCAAATAATTCTGTTTATGCATTTCTTGGTTATTCTAAAAGTGAATTGAAAAATCGCCCATTTATTACCTTAGCTTCTGATGAAGACAGAATAAAAATCAACAGCGAAGTTTTCAGCGAGTTTCTTAAACAGCCAGTTAAATTAAAAACTGTATTAAAAAAGAAAACCGGGGATTTGATTGATGCTAATTTAGTTGCCACTCCCGTTTTTGATTTTAATAAACAGATTATTTCATTTAATATTCTTGCTTATCCATTATTAGGTGGAAAGGATAAAAAAATATCTTTACCTGATGAAAAACGAACTGGAGAAAAAACTACTGGTATTAGTGCTTCATTCCTTTCGAACATTTTTCATGAAATTCTAACTCCAATGAATGTAATTCTTGGATTTGTTCAAGAAATAACAGAAAATCTTTCTACTCCTACTTCTGAACAAAAAGAAGCGATTGATATAATCGAACAGAACAGGGAAGTTTTACTTCAAACGATGGATTCCTTGATGGAATTTTCACAAATTGAACAAAACAAAATTGAATTGAATCCTAAAAAGTTTTTATTTACGGATGTTGTTGAAACGATTCAAAAAAATACACAAAGAGTTTCCAAGTCAACCAATGTTGAGTTTGCGTATGGAAAAATATCATCATCATTAAACATTGACACCGATCAGCATAAAATGGAATCATTCCTAACTATGTTTGTTTCTACCGCAATGAGAATTACAAGAGAAAAAAAGCTTTATCTTTCAGCATACCAATTTGATGATGAAAATTATATTATTACTATAAAGGATAATAGAAAGGGAGTATCAGAATACTTAGTTAATAATCTTACAAATATTTTTACTTCTGGTGAGGATGGTCCTAAAAAAGATTTTGGTTTATCCAAATTAAAACTTCAATTAACAAAAAGGTTAGGTGAATTGCTGGGTGGGAAATACGAAACTATAAGTCGTGGTGGTGATTTTATAGAAATTGGATTCATTTTTCCGCTTGAATTTAAAATTGCTGAAAAATTTGAGGAAGATATTAAAGTTGAAGAATTATCTGGAGAAAATGTAATATCCGAATTTGAAGTTGTTGAAGAAAAAGAAATTGAATTGATTATAAATAAAAAAGCGGAAATTGTAGAACCCATTCGTAAAAAGAAATCCATAAAAGAAGAAAAAGTAGCTCCGCTTACTGTTGAAGATGAACCAATTGTGGAAGATGAACCAGTTGCTGAAATAATTCAGGTTGTAGATGCAAAACCTGTTGCCGAAATTAAACCGGTTGTTGAAGAAGTTAAATCTGCATCATCCAGTTTATCTAAAGAAAAAATTGATTTATCAAAGCTGGCATGTTTGTATGTAGAAGACCAGGTTGATTCCCAGATATTATTTAAAGTTCAGATGAAGGAATTAAGACAAATTGATTTTGCTGTAAGTTTTGAAGCTGCATTGCCATTCCTTGAACAGAAGAAATATGAATTCATTGTATTAGACATTAACCTTCAAGGTGAGTATAACGGTCTTGACGCACTTAGAATTATTCGTAAACTTCCAAATTACCAAAAGACAAAAATTATTGCGGTTACAGCTTATGTTTTGCCAGGCGATAAGGAAAAATTTATTGCAGCCGGGTTTAACGATTTTATTTCTAAACCAATTTTACGAGAAAAATTAATTGATTCTTTAGAGAAGATTTTAACTTTAGAATAACGCTAATTTTTATTTGTCATCTACTTGACAAATTCTCATCTCTTTTATAAATTGCCATACAGATGTATGGCAATTTTATTTTAAAGCTATCATTCATTAATTATTAAAAGTTTTATTAGAAAAGATAAATTAGAAATGTAACTGAAGGAACCGGAGGTATATTATGTCACGCGAGTTAACAGAAATTCAAAAAAAAATTTTGGACTATCTTCTTGATCAAAAAGTTGAAAGAGGAATGCCACCAACTTTGGCAGAGATTGCACATAAATTTGGATATAAGAACCGAGCTACAGTTCAACAGCATCTTGGTGCGCTTGAAAAAAAAGGATTTGTAAAAAGGAATCCAAAGCTTTCTCGGGGAATAGAAATAACTGTTGAGCACAAATTTTTTATTCCGCGTCCGGTAATTGGAGAAGTTGCTGCCGGCAGCCCTTTAACCATTTATCCGGATGCGATTGATACAGTTGATTTGCCAAGCATTGCAAGAATGCCAAAAGACTCATTTCTGTTGAAGGTAAAAGGTGACAGTCTTAAGGATGCCTACATCTTTAGCGGAGATATTGTTATTGTAAATCCAAACAAAGAATCCACGAACGGGCAAATTGTGGTTGCGATTTTAGATGATGCGGCAGTAATAAAAAGGTTTTATTTGAAGGAAGGAAGAATTGAATTGCATTCTGAAAATCCAGAATATAAACCAATAGTTGTTAAGAAAAATTCTCCCAGATTTAAAGTGGTGGGTGTAGCCGTAGGAATTTACAGAACGATGGAAAAGAAAGCCGGGTAATAAATTTTTATAAGTATGGAACAAATATTTCCAAATCGTAAATCAATTCGATTAAAAGAATATGATTATTCACGGGAAGGGTGGTATTACGTTACAATATGTGCCAAAAATAAAAATTGTTTATTTGGCGAAATTGTAAATGAAGAGATGAAATTAAATGAGAAGGGAAGAATAATCGAAAATTGCTGGGAAAGGATTCCCGATCATTTCGGATTTGTTGAAGTTGACTATTTTGTTGTTATGCCAAATCATTTACATGGAATAATTATTATCAATGAACAGAGTTCTCATCGTAGGGGCGAGGTAACCTCGCCCCTACGATGGAAACATCGAATTACGTTAGGAAAAATCATTGCATATTATAAATATCAAACAACAAAAATAATTAATCAAAGAGATGAAAAAATTGGAGAAAAAATTTGGCAAAGAAATTATTATGAACATATAATCAGAAATGAAAATGACCTTTTCCATATACGGCAATATATTGAAAACAATATCTTAAAATGTTCATTAGATAAACATTATCCTGAAAACTAAAATTAAAATAAGTTATGCCTAAACTTTACATCGGTACTGCTGGCTGGTCTTATAAGGATTGGGTGCCTAATTTTTATCCGAATGCTCAATCAAAAGTATTCGACTGGCTGCAGTTCTATTCAAAATACTTTAATGTTGTAGAAGTTAATGCTTCATACTATGCTTATCTCAATCCCAAAATTGTAAATGGATGGGTGGAGAAGGTTGCCGATGCAGAAGATTTTCTTTTTACTTTTAAGCTTCATCAGGATTTTACGCACAAAAGAAAATTTGATGAACAGAATATAAAATCTGTTCAAATCAATTTGGATATTCTTAAAAAATCAGAACGGCTTGGAGGATTGCTTGTTCAATTTCCTTATTCCTTTGCTTTTAATAATGCTGCTGCGGAGCATATCAGAAATCTTAAAGAGATTTTTCAAAATCATAATTTATTTGTTGAAGTAAGACATTCGTCCTGGAATACTAAAACTGCATACGATCTTTTCCACGAGATGAATCTTACTTTTTGTACAATTGATCAACCGCAGATTGGAAGATCGGTTCCTTTCGAACCAACAGTAACAAACGATAAAGCTTACATTCGTTTTCATGGAAGAAATAAAGAAGAGTGGAAAAAATCAATTAGTAATTTTGGAAAGGAACAGACTTATGAGCAGCAGAGTGAAAGATATAAATATTTGTATTTACCCGGCGAGTTAGTTGAAATTGATAGAAAGCTTAAAGAAATTTATGATAAAGTAAAAGAGATTTATGTAATAATGAACAACCATCCTACAGGATATGCTGTTGCAAACGCTTTCGAGTTGCTTCATTTGCTTAAAGAAAGGATCAAAGTAAGAATTCCGGAAACAACATTGAAAGCTTTTCCAAGACTTGCGAGCTTTTCATTAAACTAACAAATGAAACCGCAATTTCTCTTTTCAAAAAGCATAAATTTGAAGATGAAATCCTTTCCTTTGAAAAACATTTTTAGAAAAGAGTGTTATCAATTATAATGGGTAAATTATTTATGAACATAAAAGATCCAATGTTAACAACTTTACAATTTAATGATTATATAAGTAATCAGAATTTAGAAGGACTTTCCAGATTGATGGCAGATGAGCATACATTTATTGATCGTGATGATAATATACACCAACCTAAGGAATATGTGATTGGATGCTGGGAAAATTTTTTCAAGATGTTTCCCAATTATAAAAATACTTTTAAGAGAGTAGAATTAAAAGATGATTTGGTGATTTTAGTTGGATATGCATATTGGAATGAAGATAATACTTACGATCCTGCAATCTGGACAGCAAAAATTGAAAACGATCTTATTACTGAATGGAGAATTTATTATGATAACACAGAAAATAGAAAATTATTTTTACTTGATCAGAGTTAAAATTAGAAAATGAATTTATTTTATAACCATAAGGAATCAAATCATGCAATGGTATGAAGAACTATTTACAAACTTTGCCGAAAGTTACGATAACCAGGTTTTTGTTAAAGGAACAATTGGTGAGGTTGATTTTATCGAGAAGGAAATTAACCACAACAAATCATTTCAAATAATTGATATTGGCTGCGGAACCGGAAGACATTCGATTGAATTAGCACTAAGAGGATACAAGGTTACAGGAATTGATCTTTCAGACTCGCAGTTGGCAAAAGCAAATCTTAAAGCAAAGGAAACTGGAGTAAATATAAACTTCCTAAAAAAAGATGCGAGAAACTTCAGCTTTCCAAATCCGTTTGATTTTGCAATGATGATTTGCGAAGGTGCCTTTCCTTTGATGGAAACAGACGAAATGAATTTTATGATTTTGCAGAATGCATACAACGCGCTTAAACAAAACGGTAAATTTATTTTTACCACATTGAATGGATTATTTCCGCTGTTCCATTCTGTTAAAGATTTTATAAATAAAAATTCTGGTGGAGATGAAACCAGCGAGAATACTTTCGATTTAATGACGTTCAGAGAATACTCTATCTATGAGACGGCTGATGATGACGGAAATAAAAAATCGCTAAAATGCAATGAGCGGTATTATGTTCCTTCGGAAATAACATGGCTACTTAAATCAATTGGATTTAAGAACATTTCTATCTTTGGTTGTGAGATTGGAAATTTCTGCCGTGATAAAAAACTAACCACCGAAGATTATGAAATGTTGGTGATATGTGAAAAATAAACTTCCAGCCAAAATATAAATTATAAAACCAAAAGGTAAATTATGAACAACATACTAATTGATTTGTACAAGCATCAGTTTTGGGCAGATACCGAACATTGGAAGGCATTCGGGAATTTTCCCATCGCTCTGGATGATGAAGTTATAAAAAAACGACTTTACCATATTCACCTGGTTCAGAATGCATTTCTTGCAGTTGTAAGCGGAGAGAATTTTGCCAGAAAAAAGTTTGAAGACTTTTCAGATATGAATGAACTGAAAGAATACGCAAAATCTTATCACAGTAAAATTCTGGCATTTCTTAAAGATTGTCCTGATTCCAAACTTGCTGAGGTTGTTACAATTCCGTGGTTTAAAGATCCGCCGTTAAGTATTACTGTTGAAAAAGCATTGATGCAGTGTGTTATGCACAGCCAGTACCATCGTGCGCAAAACGCATTAAGGTTAAGGGAACTTGGAGGTGTACCGCCATATTCTACAGACCTTATTACCTGGTACTGGAAGGGGAACCCGGAAGCAATGTGGGAGTAGAATGGTTTTGAGGATTTATTTTATAAAAATTAGCATTTGCATTAAAAAAATAGATAGTTTGAATCAACTTGAAGAAGTGGAAGTGTATTTATAAATTTATAATCAATAAATGACGAAACATTGACTCTATTCTAAAAACAAAAAACAACATATTAGACTTAATAATGATTAAAAAGGGAATAATAAATGAATTAATTAAAACTCAGGACTTAATAAGTCTTGAGAAGCATTTAATCTATTCATATTTGAAAAATAATAAACTCGATTATACAAAGAGCATATTGTTGACAGAGTACTTTCAAAACTTTGAGTCGAGTATTCAACTTTATCTTGATGTATCATCACTTAACATTACTACAATTAAAGAACTTGAAAATTATTTAGAAATAATTATCCCGATAGATGATAGAAAAGTTAATGGTGCATTTTTTACCCCAGATTTTATTGTTGATTTCATAATCAACGAAATTAAACCTGCCGAAAATGAAATAAATCTTGATCCCAGTTGTGGGTGTGGTGCATTTTTAGTTGGCTTAGTTGATTACTATAAAAAAAAATTTAATATATCTATTAGAAAGATTATTAAAGAAAATATTTATGGTTCAGACATTCTTGAATATAATATTCATAGAGCTAAATTGATATTAACGATATATGCTTTGCAGAATAATGAGACTCTTCTTGAGGATGACTTTAATCTTTGGTGTCAAGATAGTTTACGAGTATTCTGGAAAACAAAGTTTGACAATATTGTAGGTAATCCACCTTATGTGAAATTTCAAGACTTATCTGATTATAATAGAGAGCATTTACCTAATCATTGGGAGACCATTAAAGGGGGTTCATTTAATCTTTATTTTGCCTTTTTTGAATTAGGTTATAAACTATTAAAATCAAATGGCAAACTTGGTTACATAACTCCCAACAACTATTTTACTTCACTTTCTGGTGAATCTTTAAGAAGGTATTTTCAAAGTCAACAATGTGTTACAAAAATAGTAGACTTTAATCATAAAAAAGTATTTGATGTACAAACATATACTGCGATCACTTTTTTAAATAAACAGAAAAATGAAATGATCATATTTGATAGAATTCAAGATGATCAAACACCTAAAATGTTTTTGGATAATTCAATTGGTTATATCAATTATTTAAAAAATCAAAACATAAAGAAATGGCGTTTACTGAAATCAGATGAACAAGAGAATATTAAAATTATTGAAAACGTAGGAACACCAATAGGAAATTTATATGAAATCTGCGTTGGTATTGCTACACTCAAAGATGAGATATTTTTTGTAGATGCTAGTATTGAGAAAAATGGTTGTTATCTTAAAGACACTCAAAATGGTAGATTTGAAATTGAAAAAGGAATAACTAAACCTGTTTATAAAATATCTGATTTTAAAAGTCAAGAAGAGGCAGATCGAAATAAGCGTAGAATAATTTGTCCGTACAAAATAAAAAATGGAAACGCAATTCCTATTTCTGAAAATGAATTTAAGAAGATGTTTCCGAAGTGTTATTCTTATCTACTTACAGAGAAAAAACAATTATTGGAGCGAGATAAAGGGAAATATATTTTTGAACCCTTTTATGTTTGGGGTAGAACACAAGGGCTAACTAAAAAAGGTAAAAAACTTCTTAATCCTACATTTAGTCAATATCCTCGTTTTTTATTAATAGAAGAAGAAGCATACTTTACAAATGGTTACGGGATTTTCTTTAAAGAGCAGGAAAAAGAAATAGCATTATTTGAAGAAGTAATGAATCCATTAGCAAAAGTTGAAAATATGGATATATTACAAAAGATATTAAATTCTTACGTTATGCACTATTATATTAGTAAAACCAGTGTTTCTATAGAAGGAGGTTATCCTTGCTATCAAAAAAATTTTATTGAAAACTTCACAATCCCTAAATTTTCGGAATCTGAGTTAAGTATTCTCCGCCTTTTAGATAAACCACAGGAAATTGACGATTTTCTAATAAACAAATATCAATTGAAAGTATTGGAGGGGAATCTTACTGCATAAGTCGATAGTAAATCTTGGACGAAATTATTAAATGTGAGATTTTTAATTGATGTCATGCTATCTTCTTGAATTAATCCATCATCTTTTAATTCAGTGTCCGTATTATAGACTTTAGGTTGGCTTTTACTAAAATCAACAATTAGCAGGCAAACTCTTTCATATTTGTAAAAATCATCATTAATGCTATTCCTTAAATTGATGGCATTAAATGCCATAATATAACTTTCGAAAGGTGACATGTTTCTTGCAAACGCAATTTTCTTTTTTTGAGCCTGGTACTTATTATATTCATAAAGAGGGATCATATATACTTCACCTAAGCACATTTTCGGACAGCGCATATGAAGGTTTAGAGCTTCTGCAAAAGTTCTTTCATAAAGAGTATCAATATTATTCCCAAGACTACTTAACTGACTTCTAACATTTATGGAAATTGTTTTTTCTGTAAGTGAAATTCCATATTCATCATATTGTCCACTTAAGAGACCATCAATCAACTGTTCTCTGACTAGCTCTATTCCATTAGGTAAGACACAAATATCTTGGTCTTTCTTTTTTAAAAAGCCAGCAAGCTTGTATTCACCGGAAGAACTTCCTATATGAGGTTTGATATTGTTATTATTGATACCGTAATTAATCAAAGAAGTTTTAACAACTTCATGAATCAGTTTAATCGGTTTCTGTGAACGTATTAATGCAGTTTTTCCTTCTTCACCTAATGAAATAATAGTTTTTTCAAGAACTGATTTAATTGAATCTAATGCTTCTTGTAAGGAAATTCCAATTTGACCTTTTTCATTTATTAAGTTGTCAAATTCGCTTTTTATTTCTTTCAGTTTTTCTTTTTGCTTTTTATTTAAAGCTGCCATCGTTAAAAAAGTCTTTTATGTTTATTCCTAAAGCAATTACTATCTTCTCTATATTTACAATTGAGATATTTCGTTGACCGTTTTCAACACTTGCGATATAACTTCTGTCTAAATCTGCAGAATAAGCCAAATCTTTCTGAGACATATTGGCTTTTTCGCGAAACTGTTTAATTCTTTGCCCTATTTTTAATTTTATATTCACAATTACAAAATTTCAATTTTGTTGACTATAAATCAAAGACTATAAGTAACATTTAAGAATTTTGTTTTACTTAGTTATCTTAGGATGAGGTTAATACACTTGAAAAATATTTATCTTTTCAGCAAATATTATTAGATTAATGAAGGAGTATGAAAAATGGGAATTTCCATTTGTAGATTATTTTACAGCGAAAGTCGGTTTCAAATAGTTAACCGATGCAAAAATTGCGTGTTAATATTTCGGTTGAGTTGTTTGCATTACAAAACTAATTTTGTAAGAAAAAAGGAATATAAATGTTAACAGAAAAAATTATGTACGAAGCGCTTCTTAATAAAGATGCTTCATTTGATGGAATATTTTTCGTTGGAGTTAAAACCACTGGAATATTTTGCAGATCAACTTGCCATGCAAGAAAACCCAAGCGGGAGAATACGATTTTTTTTAATTCAAGCAAGGATGCAATACTACATGGTTTTCGTCCTTGTAAAGTTTGTTCGCCATTGGAAAAACCTGGCGAAACTCCTGAATGGATAAAAGAATTATTAAATGAAATTGATAACAATCCTTCAACCAAAATCAGGGATTTCAATTTACGCTCAAAAGGAATTGAGCCAAGCAAAATCCGACGATGGTTCAAGAAAAATCATGGTATTACTTTTCATAGCTATCAAAGAATGATCCGCATAAATAATGCTTTCAAACAAATTCAAAATGGAGATAAAATAATTTCCGCTGCATTTGAATCTGGATATGAATCATTAAGCGGGTTTAATGATTCCTTCAAATCGATTGTTGGCAGTTCGCCTGTTAAATCCAAAGAAAGAAAAATAATAAATGTAATTCGAATAGAAACTCCATTGGGACCTATGTTCGCCGGTGCTATGGAACAAGGTATTTGTCTTTTAGATTTTACTGATAGAAGAATGTTGGAAACCGAATTGAAAACTTTATCTAAGTTGTTGAACGCATCCATAATCCAGGGAGCTAATCCTCATTTTGATATCCTGGAAAAACAGCTTACAGAATATTTTGAGGGAAAGAGAAAAGAATTTGATATTCCACTGTGTACTCCAGGAACAGAATTTCAAAATAAAGCCTGGAAAGAATTGCAAACAATTCCTTACGGCACAACGCGTTCTTATAAGGCTCAGGCTGCTTCAATAAATAATCCTGATGCTGTACGAGCAGTAGCAAATGCAAATGGGCATAACAGAATTGCGATTATTATTCCTTGCCACAGAGTAATTGGAGAAGATGGACATTTAACCGGCTATGGTGGAGGGTTGTGGAGAAAGAAATGGCTGCTCGATTTTGAAAGAGAAAATCTCGTTATGCAAAAAAGATGAAGGTTTTGACAGCAATTAATTTTGAACAATAATAGCGAAAAGAAATAAAGAATTCGTATTTACAAAATAGAACAATGAAATAGTACACAATATTTCAATTCTCGAAATGAATGCAACTTTACAGTTGATATAATTGAGGTTGTTGTTTAAGTTGTAAGCGGATTTAATCAGGTAATGATTTGAAATTCAAATATTTAAATAAATAAGTAAAACTAAAATAACCTATTATTATATTTTTGTATGCCTAAATTAGAAAAAGAAAAACAAAAATTAAACTTTAAGAAAGAACTGAAAAAGTTCACTGAGAGTTTGAAAGAATATGTTTCTACTGATACGGGGGAATGGACGGTGAAAGGATTTATAGATGTTTATAAAAATATCTACACCATTTCGTCAGACACTAAGATTGTTTCAAAAATTCTTGAAATCCACATCTTCCCACAGCTATTGAAGTTCGCTGACAGTATTGGTTACTCAATAGTTCTGGCAGAGAAGCAAAACTGGTATCCCGATTTGAGTTTTATAAAGAAAGATAATCCATTTGTTAAATTTGCTGTTGACCTTAAAACTACGTATCGTGACCCTGATTTTCCTGGACACATTAACGGTTTTACTCTCGGCAGTCATGGAACATATTTCAAAGACAGAACGAGTACAAAAAATATTCAGTTTGCCTACGCTGATTATCTCGGACACTTTTGTCTCGGCATTATTTATACACGAACAGACTTTAAGGAGATAGACGAAACAAAAATTTTTCAAGTACGAGAGCTACAAGAAGATTATGAGAACAAGACCAAAAAGGTTGGAGATAGGAAAGTTACGACTGTTATGAATCTAAAATCGATCACTTCTGTAGTTAAGGATTTTGATTTTTTTGTTACTGAAAAGTGGGAAATTGCAAGCGATCATCAAGGATCTGCTAACACAGCAAATATTGGCTCAATCACTAATATTGAAGATTTGAAAAATGGTAACGGAATATTCTCTAACTTAGGAGAAGAATGGTTTGATGAATATTGGATTAATCATGGTTCAGTCACAATGGTTAAAGATGGGAATACTAAGAAAATTACTAAACTAAAAGATTTTTTAGAGTTCAAAGGAAGAAACGATTTATTTGAAAAAATGGTAATTAAATTAACTAAGAAGAAAAGCACAATTTGAAAACTATTGTTCCCCCAATTAAGAGTCAGGGTATAAAAACAAAACTTGTTCCTTGGATTATGGATGTTGTAAAAAAAGCTCAACCTAAAGGAAAATGGGTTGAACCGTTTTTAGGAACTGGAGTAGTTGCTTTCAATTCTGGTTTTAAAGAAGCATTACTTAGCGATACAAATCCGCACATAATTAACTTTTATAAAGGTATCCAAGATGGTATCATAACTCCATCAATCGTAAAACGATACCTTGAAGAAGAAGGAGAAAAATTATCAGTCGCAGATGAGAATGGCTATGTTTATTTCAGGGTTGTGCGTGATAGGTTTAACAAAAATTTTTCTCCTCTCGACTTTCTTTTTCTTTCGCGGACAGGATTTAATGGAATGATGCGCTTTGGGAAAAAGGGAAATTGGAACATTCCATTTTGTAAAAAATCAAATCGTTTTGCGCAATCTTATGTTACTAAAATCGTAAATCAAGTTTCAAAAGTACAAAGCATCATTACTCCTAAATGGACATTGGTGAATAAAAAATTTTCTGATATAATTCCCCAAGCAACTAAAGATGACATAATTTATTGCGATCCTCCTTATTTCGGTCGTTATGTTGACTACTTCAACGGTTGGACAGAACAAGACGAAGAACTTTTATGCAACCAGCTGAGTGAGACAAAAGCAAAATTTATTTTGTCAACATGGCATCACAATGATTATCGGGACAACGAGATGATTAAAAAATATTGGAACAAGTTTAATATCGTTACTAAAGACCATTTTTATCATTCTGGGGGTAAGGTTGAAAACCGTAGAACAATTGTGGAAGCACTTGTTTGTAACTTTGAACTGGATCAGATTAATAAACATAATCACGGATTGGTTGAGAAGTCCAAAATTGAACAATTATCCTTTGAATTGGTGAACTATTAAAATTGAGGTAGTAGTGTTAAATATAATTTTCAATCCTGAGATTTTGCTAAATAGATCAACGAATTTTGAAAAAACTTATCCGAAGCCTGTTAATAAACTTTAGAATAAATATCTTGTATAAATACATTTTGGAGTTTTAATATGCTACATAAGAAACTTCCGGTAAGAATTTCAATTCTTCTGATATATCTTCTTTTTATTTTATCAGTTTCTGCTCAAGAAAAAACAGGAGAAAGTAAAAATCCTTGCGAACTAATTGAAAAGAAATTTGAAGAACTCAATCATCGGCTTGATCAATTAGAGAAATCCGTAGATGATGTTCTTTGGTATAACAAAGTCGGGGATGTTGCTAATATCGATAAAGTTTTTATTGTTGGTCCACCACCGGCTAAAGTTAAAAATCCAACTGCAATGGGAGCAAAGAACCCGGTTAAATTCTGGTGCTATGTTTTCATTCCACAAAAAATAGATCGAAGCAAAAAATATCCGCTGATAATTCTGCCGCACGGCGGAGTTCATGCAGATTTTACAACTTACCATACACATATTATCCGCGAACTAATGGGGCAAGGTTATATTGTTGCTGCACCGGAGTATCGCGGTAGCACTGGCTATGGTGAAGATTTTTATAAGAAGATTGATTATGGCGGATTAGAAATTGAAGACAATAACGCGGCCCGCAACTGGATGGTTGATAACTATGATTTTGTTGATGGGAATCGATGTGGAATTATGGGCTGGAGCCACGGTGGTTTGATTGCCTTGATGGATATCTTTGAGCATCCGGATGATTATAAAGTTGCGTTTGCTGGTGTTCCTGTAAGTGATCTTGTTGCGCGAATGGGTTATTGGGGTGAAGAATATCAAAAAGAATTTTCTGCCGATTATCATATAAGCAAAACTGTCACTGAAGATGTTCAGGAATACAGAAAACGTTCACCGGTTAACCAC
The DNA here is from genome assembly GCA_026390815.1 of Ignavibacteriales bacterium. Taxonomy (NCBI): domain Bacteria; kingdom Pseudomonadati; phylum Ignavibacteriota; class Ignavibacteria; order Ignavibacteriales; species Ignavibacteriales bacterium. Next base: position 203,691 of record JAPLFH010000007.1, read on the forward strand.
GTTGAAAAATTACAAACCCCTTTGCTCATCCACACAAACACAAATGATGATGATGTAAATGTTTTGGAAGTTGAACATTTAATTGAAGCATTGAAAGCAGCAGGGAAAAAATTTGAGTATGAAATTTTCAAAGATGCACCCGGCGGACACAGCTTCGACCGTATTGATACTAAGCTTGCAAAAGAAACTAGAATGAAGATATATAAATTTGTCGGGGGATATCTCAATCCTCCTTTTCCTTTTAAATCGATTGATGATTTGGAAAAAGCAGGGTATAAATGATGGATGATGTTTGACCTGGCTGCCGTGTCTATCGCAGGCTATTGCAGAAAGCCAAATTATATCGTGGTGAGCGGAGTCGAACTACGAAAATAACGCAAAATCATATCTCGACTTCGCTCGAGATGAGTGATTAACAAGTTATGCAACAACCTGCTACCGCAGGCAGGCGGCAACGGCAGGTGGAAAATGGATGATGGATTCATCCAATTTATTTATCGGGTTAATTGAATGCCCAAGTTGTTTTTAATTTTGGGTAGTTCTAAAAACTTCAAACTTCTTCGCGTACTTTGCGAAATCTTTGCGTCCTTTGCGTTTAGGCTTTCAATAAATTTTTAGAAGCACCCTTAATAACTTCAGATACATTCCTGCCAATAATTCTTTACAAAGGTACAATCATGAATAATATTATTCAATCAATCAGAACCGAATTAAAAAACAATGCGGATGCTACAACTGAAAAAAGCTATCAGAGATTCTTTAAAGAAGAAGTTACTTTTTATGGAGTAAAAACCGGTACAGTTGGCATAATTGCCAAAAAGTACTGGAAAGAAATTAAAAGCTATGATAAAAAAGAAATATTTAAACTTTGTGAAGAATTGTATCGTTCGTATTACTGTGAAGAAGCTTTTATTGTTTCGTATTGGGTGCCGAATCTTGTTGATAAGTTTGAACAAAATGATTTGTTGTTATTTAAAAAATGGATTGAGAAATATATAAACAACTGGGCAAAGTGCGATGGATTTTGTAATCACTCCGTCGGTGATTTTATTGAAAAATTTCCAGGGAGTATTAAGGAAGTTAAAAGTTGGACGAGCTCTAAGAACCGCTGGATGAAAAGAGCAGTCGCAGTTTCGTTAATTGTTCCAGCAAAGCGGGGCAAATATCTTAAAGATATTTTTGAGATTGCTGATTTGTTGATTACTGATAAGGATGATATGGTTCAAAAAGGTTATGGTTGGCTCCTTAAAGAAGCAAGCAGGCTTCATCAAAAAGAAGTATTTAATTATGTAATTAAAAATAAAAATAGAATGCCCCGTACCGCATTGCGCTATGCTATTGAATTAATGCCGAAAGAATTAAAGCAAATAGCTATGAAGCGCGATTAATCAATTTCACCTAAAATAAATCGATGGAGCTAAAATGAATCATCAAAAAAATGCAAACGAACCTTGCTGTCCAAAATTTAATCCTGAACCATGGGAAGAAAAAACACATGTCTGGCAGGATAAGTTATTCATCCGTGATGAAGTGAGACAGTTATTTCACATTCCTTTAAACATGGGTAAAATTATCCCGCGGATGTGGGAAAAAATTCAAAAGGAAAATGCTGCAACATCAAATGAAGAATTTCTGATGCTTGCTTATGATCCTTCTCCATGGAAATCGGAAATTTACATGAGTGTTACAAAAGAAGTTGTTGATGCAGTGAACGTAAAATTATCTGGTACTTATCTTAGTAAAGTGTTTGATGGTCCGTACAACGCTGTTCCTAAATGGATAAAGGAAATGGATAAGTTTGTCATTCAAAAAGGAAAGAAGGTTAAAAAATATTATTTCTACTACACTACCTGCCCAAAGTGTGCAAAAATTTACGGTAAGAATTATACTGTAGCTTTTGCTGATGTAGAATAGCAAAAAAAAAAGGGCGGAACATAATTACATTTAATAATTTGTGTTCCGCTCGGATCAGGATAAAAATTGTGTATCAATAACTATCGTGTGTTAATACAACTTTCCCTTTAAAGATTCTATAAATAAAAATTGTGTAAATAAGCACTATCGGTACACCAATCAATGCAATGATAAGCATAGTAAAAAGTGTACGTTCAGTAGAAGATGCATTATAAATTGTTAAACTGTTAGCAAAATTAATGCTTGATGGAACTAATCTTGGGAATAAACTTAATGCTGTTAATCCGATCATTGATGTAATTGTAACAGAAGAAGCAATAAATGCTTTTCCAAATTTTACTGCTTTAACTGCAATTGGAATATAAATTATAGAAGCAAAAAGTAAAATAAAAAGTAACCAGAAGAGTGGATTTTTCAACATTCCCACAAACAGATAAGGAGCAACAAAAAAAGACGAAATTGTGGCTAACAGGTAAAGAACAATAAATGCAATCCACGTTTTATTAATCCAGGAAACCATTCTTTCACGCTGTGCACCTTCACATTTAAGAGTCATATAAATTGCTCCGTGCATTGTAAAGAGAACAAGGCTAATTAAACCAACAAGAATTGCATAAGGATTTAATAATCCTAAAAAGGAAATAGAAGTTGAAACCAGCCCATCTTTTATTTCAACAGGTAAACCTCTTAAAATGTTACCCATTGCAACTCCATAAAGTAATGCGGGAACAAGACTGCCAAGTGAAAAAGCTAAATCCCAATACTTTTTGTTCTTTTCAGTTTCAGTATATTTTCTAAATTCAAACGATACTGCTCTAAAAATTAAAGCTGTTAGCAAAAGCATAAATGCAAGATAGAATCCGCTGAATACTGTTGCATAGACAATTGGGAATGCAGCAAATAAAGCTCCACCGCCTGTTAATAACCAGACTTCATTTCCATCCCAAACGGGACCAACGGCATTTAGGTTTATTCGTTTCTCATTTTCTTCTTTTGTAAAAAGATGAAGTATGCCTACACCAAGATCAAATCCGTCAAGAACGGCATATCCAACAATTAAAACGACGAATAGTAAAAACCAAATTATATTTAAGTCCATTATACTAACACCTCCTTTCCTGTAATTGGATCAGGTCCAAAGTTTATTTTTTTATTAATTAAAAAGAGAAGAACAGAAAGAAGCAGAATATAAATCAATCCAAACAGTATAATAGAAAAAATTATTTCTCCCGCGCCCACATTAAGTGAAATAGCATCGCGGGTTTTCATTAACTTGTAAACAATCCAGGGTTGTCTTCCTACTTCTGTTGCTATCCAACCAAGCTGGCAAGCTATTAAAGGTAGTGGAATAGACCAGGCGAGTAATTTTAATAGTTTCTTCTTCTCCCAAAGTTTATTCTTTTTAATCAGATATAAAGACAGTGCCATTATAAAAATGAAATACATTCCAAGAATAACCATGTTATGGTATGATACAAATGTTAAGAACAATGGCGGAATTTCATCTTTAGGAAATTCATTTATTCCCTTTATCTTAGCATTAACATCCCCAAATGCTAACCAGCTTAGTACACCCGGTATTTCAATTTTAGCTTTAAGTTCTGGTGGATGATTAATTGGGAATGCAAATAAAGCAACAGGTGCACCGGATTGTGTTGTATACAAACCCTGTAGAGCTGCAAATTTTTCTGGTTGGGTCTGTGCTACTTGTCTACCATGTTCATGACCAAATGGAAATACTTCTAGCAAAGAAACAATTAAACCAAAGTAGACAGCAAACTTCAAGGATTTTTTAGCGATCTCAACTTCTTTTTTTCTAAGAATAAGAATGGCGGAAATTCCTACCATAAAAAATGCACCGCTAATTAAAGCCGCATCGAAGGTATGTAAAAAACGGGGGAGTGATGAAGGATTAAAAACCGCTTCCCAAAAATTTGTTAATTCTGCTCTGCCGTTTTGAACAACAAAACCAGCAGGTGTTTGCTGCCAGGAATTTGCAACAAGAATCCAGAAAGCAGATATTGTTGCTCCAACAGCAACCATCAGAATTGAAAACCAGTGTACTCCTTTGGAAACCCTATCTCTTCCAAAGATATAAAGACCTAAGAAGGTTGATTCAAGAAAAAATGCAAACACACCTTCCGCTGCCAAAGGTGCTCCAAAAATATCACCAACAAATTTTGAATATTCTGCCCAGTTTGTGCCGAACTGAAACTCCATTACTATTCCGGTAGCAACACCAACAGCAAATATTAAGGCAAGCATTTTTCCAAAGAACTTCCCAATTGAAACATAGAATTCGTTTTTCTTTTTCCAGCCGACAGCTTCAATTATAACAAGCATCCAGGCAAGTCCTATTGATAGCGGGGGAAAAAGAAAATGAAAGCCTACGGTCATAGCAAATTGAATTCTGGATAAGAGTACTGCATCCATTAAGATAGTCTCCTTTTAATGTGAATTAATTGTTTTGAACCTTGATTTATTTTCTTCTGCAAGTTGAGCCATTGTTTTACCGGAAAGCATTTCTTTTAATTTATTTTGCGCTTCGGACCAAAGAGTGTGTACCGAACACCATTTATCATTAGAACAAAAATCGGAACTGATTAAACATTTATTTAAGCTTATTTTTCCTTCAACGGATTCAATTATTTCAAGCGGTGTTAGTAATTCTGCAGGTTTACGTAAACTAATTCCACCACCTATTCCGCGTTGTGATTGTATAATTCCTGATTTGTTTAATTGAGGAATTATTTTTCTAAGGAAACTTTCAGGGATTCCATTGGAAGTTGAAATTTCTGATATCTGGAAAATACTTCCATTTGGTTTTGAACAAATATACACTATTGCACGGAGTGCATATTCGCCAGTCATTGTTAGTTGCATTTTAATACCTCACATTTATTTTCTTTGCACAACAAAAATGCCAAATGGGATAAAATTGGTCACATTTAGAAAAATCAAAATTTTGCTCTAAAAACGAATAATTCTGTCGAAACACCTTCTGCCGATATTTTCAAAAAATTTCATTCTTAAGAAAATAGGAAAGATTTTTTATCAATCTTAAAAAATTCTTTAAACAATATAAAAACGAAATAGGAGAAAAACATTATGGATGAACTAAAAATTAAAGAAGAAATTCTTGGTATACTAGAAAAACTAAATCGATCCTGGGCAGTTGAACATAACACTGAAAAGTTGAAAGAATACTTCCATGAAAATATGGTTGTCTTAGAACCAGGCAGAAAAGAGAGACGTGAAGGAAGGAAAGAATGTATTGATGGATGGAAAAATTTTGTGGAAGCTACTAAAATTCATTACTGGAAAGAGAGTGATCATAAGGTTCAACTTTATGGTGATGGTAAATTTGCTGTTGTTACTTATTATTGGGACATGTCTTACGATATGAACGATCAAACATTCACTCTTGGTGGAAGAGATATGTTTGTTATGGTTAAGGAGGATGGTAAATGGTGGGCAGTAGCGGATCAGTTTTCACCTAATCCATCATAAAGAATAATTAGTGCGCAAACATAATTTAAAAGTCCCTTCACTTAGGCCTGCCTGCCCGGTAGGTAGGGAAGGGATTTAGGGTTAGGCGTTTTTATGCGTATCATTTTTCATCTTGATCTAGATGCTTTCTTTGTTTCCGTTGAACGGGTACTCGAACCATCGCTTAACGGCAAACCTGTTATCGTTGGAGGTGATCCGCTGGGAAGAGGAGTTGTTACTGCCTGCTCATACGAGGCACGTAAATACGGTCTACATTCAGCTATGCCGATTCGTCAGGCGTATAAACTCTGTCCACACGGAATTTATCTCCACGGGCATTTTAAGGAATATGAGAATTACTCGAAAGCAGTGGAAAATATTTTGAAGAAGTACGCCCCGATTTTGCAACAAGCATCGATAGATGAGTTTTATATGGATTTTACCGGCTGCGAAAAAATTTACGGTAATTTTTTTCTTTTCGCATCATTTCTGCAAAAGGAAATATGGGATCAACTTTTACTTCCCAGTTCAATTGGAATTGGAAGCAATAAAACAATTGCCAAGATTGCTTCCGATTGTATGAAGCCACTAGGAATTACTTACGTTCTTCCTGGAATGGAAAAAGATTTTCTTTGTCCAATGCCAGTAGAAACTATTCCTGGAGTTGGCAAAGTAACATTGAAGAGTCTCCGCGAAAAAGGATTTAGAACAATTGGAGAGGTAGCCAAAACAACGCTGGAATATTTTTCTACAGCGTATGGAAAAAGTGGGATTGATCTGTGGGAAAAAGCAAACGGACATGGAACAGATTTTCTAAGCATCTCTCACGAAAGAAAAAGTATTTCCAAAGAAACAACTTTTGATGAAGATGTTGTTAGTAAAATAGTAATCGAGCAAACCTTATTTAAACTTATTGGAACAGTTTGTCAGACTCTACGCGATGAAAACTGGCAGGCTGCAACTATTAGCATCAAACTCCGCTACTCCGATTTTGTTACAATTACAAGAGCAAAGACAATAAGACCAACAGATGATGATAAACTAATATATGAAACCACACTGGATTTATTCCATAAAGCTTTTACAAGGAGGATTGCGGTTCGGCTTATCGGAGTTCACTTAAGTAATCTTACTGATTTTGCTGAACAGGAAATTCTTTTTGAGGATGAAGAAATTAAAAGGAAAAAAATGTTGAAGGCAATTAATACGCTTAGAGCCAAATATGGATTCAAGGCAGTACAGGTTGGAACAGCTACATAGTTGGCAGCTGATCGTTAAAAATCAAATATTGAGATTTATTACCCAATCTGATTTGGGTTTATAAAAAATTGTAATGTAATTTAAAAATTTATAATTTGGCAAGTAGATTTTAAAAATTTGATATAACTGGTCCCTTCTGTGATTTTTTAATCAGTAATTCAGTCAAAAATGAAATTCATTACTCTAATAATTTTCATTGCTTTTTCTTCTCAAGTTCAATTCTATGCACAACAACCATATAGTTCAATATCAGGTTATATTTTTGATAAATCGTCTATGAAGGAATTGTCAAATGTAAACGTTTTTATTTCAGGTACTGATATTGGTATAACCACTGATAATAAAGGTTATTATGAAATACAGACGATTCCAACTGGTAGGCAGAAAATTGTTGTATCTATGATGGGATACGAAACATTTACAACATTTATTGATTTTAGGGAAAACGATAATGTTAAATATAATTTTGAAATAACACCACGAATATATGCAATAGAACCAATCGAGATATCCGCTTCGAAACCTGATGAGTGGTTAAAGAATTTGGAACGGTTTAAAGAAATATTTTTCGCTAATTCAGAGTTTTCTAAAGAATGTAAGATTACAAATGAATCAGCCATAAATTTAAAGTGGATTGATGAAGATATATTGAAAGGTAATAGTGATAGCTTATTAATAATAAACAATGCACTAGGATACAAAGTATTTATTTTGCTTAAAAATTTTACATTTAATAAGAAAACAAAAGAATACAACTATGCAATCGATACAAAATTTGTTGAAATGGATACAACAGAAAAAGAAATAAAGGCTAATTGGTTTAACAATAGAAAAAATGCATACGAAGGTTCATTAAAGCATTTTTTAAAATCGTTAGTTGATTCAACCATTGGTAAGGAAGGATTTATAATTTCTATTGAGAGCACTGATAGACCTAACCATTCATTTAGAGGAATTTCGGATATACATAAGATTATACAAAAAGGTGTGTTGTCCAATGAAAAAATACTGTGTTATAAAGGATATATAAAAGTAAGGCATCAGTTCGAAGAATCATTTATAAAACTGAAACAGCAGGAAGTTACTTTAGATGAATATGGTAATACTCAAGAGGAATATCCGTTTGAAGTTAGAGGAAATTTCCTGGATAGAGGTGTAGCCGAATTACTCCCTAAATATTATAATCCTTCAGAGCGAATAAAAACAGATCAGATAGTTAAAGAAAACCAAAAAACTATAAAGAGCGAATCAATAATTCGGAGATCTTTAGAAAATACAAATGCAAATAAAAGCAATATAAAAAATGATTCTGAGGTAAGAGAATCGCTTAAGGATTCAGTTTTGAAAAATCCAACAGATATAAATCTTCGATTGCTGTACGCAACATCGTTAAAGGGATGTTGTTTAACAAGCGCTGTAAATGAATATCTGGAAATTATAAAAATTGATAGCAGTTGTTCAGAAGCATGGTTTAATTTAGGAAAAATAAGGGCAGAAGAGTATAGCGATTTAAAGAGATCAATAAAAAAAATTCAGTTAGATGATGAAATAGGTTTAGCATTAAAGTTAGAGGATTTAGTATCCCAAATTATTCCGCGGGAAAAAATGGAAATTGAAATTGTACCTCTATCTGAATTTACTATACTAAATTTTAGAGAACTAAGTAAAGAAAAGTTTGATGAAGCAGAAGTAAGTTTAAAAAAAGCAGTGCAATATGATTCTTTAAAAGTAGAAAATTATCTGGAATTATGTTTTCTATATGAAGATGCTGGTGTATATAAAAAGGGTATAGAGGTCTTGGAAAATTTACTAAAAATATATCCTGATATTAAAGATGGGCATCTGTATTTAGGATTATTAAAATATAAAACTCGTGATGTAAAGGCAGCACATAAAGAATACAATAAAGCGTTAGAACTTATGAGCGAAGAAGAAAGAAACGATTTTATAATTAATTCTGTAAAAAAGTTAGTTGAACCAATTTTTGAAGGTAAAATAGATTCACTTGATAACACAGAGCTTAAAGAAGTTCTAAATAAATTTTGGATTTCAGAAGACCCATTATATTTTACAGATTACAATGAACGTTTAATAGAACATTATTCAAGAGTAGTATATGCAAATCTTCGTTTCAGTTATATACAGAGAAATATACCGGGATGGATGACAGAACGAGGAGAAATATTATTAAGATATGGTGAGCCTCTTTATAAAGTACGCTATCGCCCTCAAATTTCCCTAAAAGGATCGCCGGACGGTTTTTTTTCGTCCGAATATTTATTACCGACAGAAGTGTGGTATTATGAAGGGATGGTTTTTAGTTTTACAGATACATTTATGTCTGGTGAATTTGCATTAACAGTACCATCAAATGGAGATTACAAATCACAATTTGAGATTGATTCAAAATCATTTGCTGCAACACTTAGGAAAAAGAAATTTGAAGAGTATAAACCGCTTTTTGCATCAAGTTTCAATCTGAGTGTTAGTACGTCTCAATTCAAAACGCTCGAGGATAAAAGTTCAAAGCTAACAGATGTTTATGTTAACTTTGCTGTGCCTGCATTTGATAAAAAATTTGAAAACCAAAGTATAAAATATAGATGGGGATTATTCTGTTTTGATAGTCTATACAATAAAACTATAGAAATTAAGGATTCACTTACTATTTCGGATCCTCTCCGGCAAATAAGTATATCGGGTTCTGAGAGTATTTATGTAAACATTAAAAATCTAAAGTTAAAACCTTCAACAGAAAATATGGCTCTTGAAGTAATAAGATCCTTAGATGAAGCTGTTTCAACAAACCGGGGTCATCTAAAGATAAAGGATTATAATTCAGATAGTTTGTTAATAAGTGATTTAATTCTTAGTCCCTCCGTAATATTTGGAACAAAGAGTGAGACAGCTATAAATAGAAACGGAATATGGGTATTGCCGAATCCGTCCGGAATATTTTCGAACAAAGAAAAGGTTCATATATACTTTGAAGTATACAATCTTAAATTAGATCGTAAAGGGTATAACAATTTTGAACAAGAAATAAAAATTGTCAGGAAGGATGATAATACATCCTTTGTTGGAAAAATATTCGGAGGTGTTATTGAGTTGTTGAAAGGGGGAAAAAGTATAAATAATTCTATTAAGACAAAACAAAATAGAACCCAGGAAAGGAATATACAGGTGTGTTTTCAATTGGATTTAAGTTCTCTTGAAAAGGGCAACTATAATATTGAATTAACTATGATGGACAATAATTCTAACCAAGAAGTTGCTACCGAAACTACTTTTACAATAAAAAACTAATATCAACAGTAACTGTAAAATTGAAGATTATTTCAATTTTACTTAAGAAATCTTAATGATTTTGCTGCACAGGAAATTCTTTTTGAAGATGAATAAATTAAAAGGAAAAAAATGTTGAAGGCAATTAATACGCTTAGAGCCAAATATGGATTCTAGTCAGTACAGGTTGAAATAGTTTAAAGGAATATTTATTTGATATTTCATAAAGATGAGGTTATATTTGCTTCAGATGAAAAAATCAATTTATATATTTATTAACGGAAATAATAATTGGGTTTGGTGGTGGAACATCCGTGTTTCTCTATCTGGCGCATGATAGATCCAAAATTATATTAAGCCGTAGATAGTGAAACAACTATCTGCGGCTTTTTAATTTTAAAGCCGTGGTGTCAATCACGGCTTTTTTTATGCACATAATAAAGGAAATAGTATTTAACATTAACTAATTTTATAACAACCTTTTAGGAGACAAAAAATGCGTGATAACAAATTCACTCTTCATGTTAAAGAGATGCCCGATCACTGGTATAATATTTTACCAGATCTACCAGTACCACTGGCACCACCAATTCATCCGGGAACTAAACAACCGATAAACCCGGAAGATCTTTCGGCAATTTTTCCAATGGAATTAATTAAACAAGAAATGAGTCCGGAAAGATTTATTGAAATTCCCGATGAAGTTTTAGATATTTATTCACTTAGTCGACCTACTCCCGTAATCCGTGCATACAGGCTGGAAAAGTATCTTGACACACCTGCAAAAATCTATTTCAAATACGAAGGAGCAAATTCCTCTGGCAGTCATAAACTCAATACTTCAATTGCACAGGCTTATTACAATAAAAAAGCAGGGATTAAAAAATTAGTAACTGAAACCGGGGCTGGGCAATGGGGCAGCGCTCTTTCGATGGCTTGTAATCATTTCGATTTGGGATGCCAGGTGTTTATGGTTAAAGTAAGTTTTCAACAAAAACCTTACAGAAAATCATTGATGCAGCTTTATGGTGCAGAAGTAATTCCAAGCCCTTCTGTATTAACAAATGCAGGAAGAAATGTATTAGCGCAATTTCCGGATTCACCAGGTTCGCTTGGAATTGCAATAAGCGAGGCAGTTGAAATAGCTGGACAGAGAGAGGATACAAATTATTCACTTGGAAGCGTTCTTAATCATGTTCTCTTACATCAAACGATAATTGGTGAGGAAGCAAAATTACAGATGGAAATGGCAGATGATTATCCTGATGTTGTAATTGGATGTGTAGGCGGCGGAAGTAATTTTGGTGGAATAAGTTTTTCATTTTTAAGAGATAAGATTAATGGCAACAAAAAGAATTTGGAAGTAATAGCAGTTGAACCTTCATCTTGTCCAACACTTACTAAAGGAAAATTTGCATATGATTTTGGTGATGAAGCTGGTTTTACACCACTATTAAAAATGTACACACTTGGGCATAATTTCGTTCCCGCAAAAATTCACGCCGGAGGATTACGCTATCACGGCGCATCACCAATCGTTTCTCACTTATTAGATCTTGGATTGATTAAAGCTGAATCTTATTACCAGAAAGAAGTTTTTGAAGCCGCAAAAATATTTGCACAGGAAGAAGGAATTGTTCCTGCACCAGAAAGTGCACATGCGCTTAAATCAGCCATTGAATATGCAAAGAGATGTAAAGAAAGTGGTGATAAAAAAACTATCCTGTTTAATATGTCGGGTCACGGACTACTGGATCTTGGCGCTTACGATGCATTCTTAAGAAATGATTTGGAAGATCATGAAATGACCGATGAAGAGATTGCAGGAAATTTGAAAGATTTGCCGCAAGTTGCTGTCTAAATTATTAAAAATGCCATGTCTTTTTGATGTGGCATTTCCCTTTTCTTTAGCGCAATAAAATCATTTTTTTTGTTTGAATAAAATCTCCTGCTTTTAGCTGACAAAAATAAATCCCACTTGGTAAATTGGAAGCATTAAACTCAACTTCATAAACTCCAGCTTGCTTTGCTTCGTTAACAAGAGTTTCTACCTTTCTTCCAAGTATATCATAAACCTTCAAACTCACAAATCCCAATTTCGTATTCCGAAATTTGATTGAGGTAGTTGGATTAAATGGATTTGGATAATTCTGCGATAAACTAAACTGATCAGGAATTGTCCCAGTATTTTCTTGAACATTCGTTATAATTCCAAACCACTTTAGAGCCTGTACCTGTGGAGCAGTTTCACTGAAACCGTACCAGTACTTAACTGGACTTGAACTTATTGAAAGCGGATCGTACGATAAGAATGCGATTCTATTGCCTGCTGTTAATATTCGATGCGAGGCGCAGGGAACTATTTCAACTTTTGATTTTCCTTCTATTCCTCTTGTTTCTACTTTCATATCAGCTTGTACATCCGGTAAAATTTCATAACCGTCAATCCAGTTTTCATAATTAGAAATTCTTTCTGGGTCGCAGATCATTGAATCGGTTGGTTGAGAATTAAATAAAGAATACAAAGGTCCGCCTAATAATAAACCTTGCTGTGGAAAAACTCTTGATGGTATTTTTTGACCAGAATTATCTGCATAACTTACATCATTAAAGGAATGAGTAATACCAAGTATGTCATATTCAAATGATCCTTCGGAAAAGGTTGAATCCTGAAAGCCATATCTTGCACCTAACCACTCCTGTCCTGCCAGAAAATAATTATGATTTGAGTTTACTTTTAGCCATGGAACAATTACAGAGTCATTGTAATATCCGGAAGTTGAAGGAACAATTTCCAAGATGTTGTCATAATAATTTACCAACTCAGTAGTAAGTGGTCCGTAACACCAAATATCGTGATCAAATTGGCGCGGAGTAAAATTAACAAAATCATCGTTACCGAAATATTTTTTACTAATAAAATAATCTGAGAAGAAACTTCCAGGATTATCAAAGACAAGCAAAGTGTTTACATTAGGTGTTGGAGCAAAAATTAGGTACGTCCAAAAAACAGATCTTGCAAAATTTCCATTATCAAATAATCCCTTAATCCAGTAAGTAACTTTAGTATTTGGTGGTTGTCCTGGCAATTTTGCTTTCCAGGTATACTCGCTATCCATTGTCATTGGAATTTCAATCCATTTGTTATTATCATTAATTGAATAGATTAAATACACAGTTTTAATTGTATCTGAGCATCCCCAAAAAACTTTGACAGTAACTTCTCTTGGTTCTGTTGAAAGAGTAGATGGTAAACGAGTAAAATGATTTACATCTGGTGGTTCACAGCCGGTTATATCTATTGCCAAAGCAATATCAAAAGTATATGGTTCAGACCACCAACCCCAAGTGGTAGTGTCTGGATGACCGGGTGAAGATTTTTTTCCGTTAGCATAGAATTTAAATCCATTATAACCAGCATCCTTTGAGGAATATACACCAATCTTCATTGTATCTAAAAACCAATATATATTTCGTAAAAAGATTCCAAAGATATCTCCAGTTTTTAATTTAGGTTCATAACCCATCCATCCGGTAGTATACCAATCATAGGTTTTCTCATTGCCATCATTATGGACCGAAAAAGGTATTTGATCTAACTCCCATAATAGATCACCACAAAAGTACTCCCTGTTATTAAATGGTATCCAAGTTTTTGGTTCGGATGCCTCTTCCAAAAATGGGTTAATATCATTAAATCCATTTCCCTTTGAAATAAAGTAACCCCACCTTTCTGTATCTGCAGAAATAATTTCGTCTTTAGTAAGATTCAATTTATATATTTTAATTTCTAGCATATTGAATTCTTCTATACTAGAGCAGTTAAAACCAATTTTTTTTATTATGAAGTTAGCAGGTGCCTGGAACCATTGCATTATTACATCCTGCCCAGCAAATTTGAAATCAGTATTAAAATTACCGCCAAAACTTCGATAAGATATTGTATCAGTAAATCCAGCAGGTTGTTTCACTTCACTACTTTTATCTTTTAAGATTTTTTGTGTAGATAGTTTGCTGAGTTGACCATTTGGTTTAAGGATAAATCTTTGCTGTGGAAAAGTTGAACTAATCAGAATGAAAAAGATTATGAATATTATTTTTTTTGAAGGCATCCCGATCCTCATCAATATTCTGACTTCAAAATACTCATCTTCTTTATTAAAGTAAATTTTAAATAAAATTTCTTAGCTCAAAGGACCTAAAATTTCCTTCGTGATTATTTTTCTTGAATTTAGTCGGAAAGATTTTTAGTTTCCATTAGAATTAAATAAGAATCTGCTCCTTAAGAGAAAGGTTCTAAAAATTACAACTATACCAACTTACCGGATAATTTTACTTTCCTCAAGATGCAGATAGTTAATTATTTCTTAAGAAAGATTTGTAACACGAAAGGAGGATATTATGAAAGCAGGTATTTTCTTTACAGGATCTGGTCCCATTCTCATCCTAACTTCTTACGATTCTTTAACTAATCCAAATCTGGTTAATAAGCTTTCAGTTAAGGGAATTAAAAAGTTTATCGCTTTTGAAGTTCCTGTTGAAATTGTAAAGGCAAAATACCACTCTCATTACGATGTAGTAATGAGTGACATTAAGCAGGAAGATGATTTGCGGGTTATGGATTACGATGGGCATCATGTATATAGTGAGTTTTCTCTTAAAGAACTCGGAGAACCAGTTTTCTATGAACCGTAGCTGTTAATTGGTTTTAATTCTTTGGCAAAAATTCAGAATCGGAGAAATGGTAAAACGGAGAATGGGCGAATCGGAGAGTTTGTATACCTGAAGGTATGATTGGTGATCACCGTTTCCCCGGATCCCGGTTCTGAAATGTTTAGTTCTTTGCAATAATTTCACCACTCAACCTTAACAATTCAACCTCGGCATACTTTGCAGAATATTGCGCTGAAACTAATCTTGTCTGCGAATCGAGCAAAGCCCTTTGTGCTTCCCGCAATTCTAGCGGTGAGTATGATCCGTTGCGGAAGCGTTCCATAGCTATATCTGCATTCTGCTTAGCCACTGCCAAATTTTCTTCTTCAAGTTTAACCAAAGTTAAACCATTTTTGAAATTCAGATATTCCTGTTCGAAGTTAGCTTCAACACTATTTTTAATAGAATTAAATTGCAGTTCACTATTCATCAAATCGATGTTCGCATTTTCAATTTGCCTTCTTGTGTTCAGTCCGTTAAAAAGATTTAGTGAAAAATTCAATCCGTATGTAAAGCCCTGGTTTTGATTTAGTTTGTAGAGTCCTGCCTGGTAATCGAAACGGCTAAAGTTATAATTGATGAAAGCTCCAACTTGCGGATACAATTGAGATCTTATTCCATTTAAATTAAGAGAGGCAATTTCTCTGTTCTTATCTGCAATTCTTAATTCATTATTCCTGGCAAGGGTTTTATTCTTCAGATCATCATAAGAAAAATTATTATGATTAACGATAGAATCTTTAATTACAAAATCAGTATTCGCGTTCCTAGCTAACAACTTATTAAGCGTAACTTTTGCATTGGATAACGAAATTTGTTGTTTTAAAAGATTAGAACTATCAGCATTCAAATCAACTTTTGCCTGAAGAAGCTCAATCCTGGAAGCTGATCCAATTTTAAATTTATCGCCTGCAATTTTCACTCTCTCACCCGAAATTTCAATCGCATCTTTTATGGCGTTAATCGAATGTTGTATGCTTACAATATTGTAATAATTTTGAATAATCAAAGCAATATTGTTTTCAATTTCAATCCTTGTGTTTAACTCTCCGACTTCACGGAATTGTTTTAATCTGCTATATGAAATGAACATGTTAAAGCCATCAAATAACGTCCAGTTAAGTGCAATACCAGCAATTTTGGAATCTGTTTCCGCACTCGATCGGTTGATGCTTCTGCCATCAGAATATTCCTGTTTTGTATCTGCTTTACTTTTACTAATAGAACCAGTTGCATCAAGTTTTGGTAGAAACCCAGCATTTCCTAAAGAATAATTATTAGAATCAATGCTTGCTTCATTTCTTGCAATTTGGATTTGGTAGTTATTTTGCAATCCAAGCTGGATAGCTTTTTCAAGTGTAAGAACTTTCTGAGAGAACAATGATGATGAAATGAAAATGAACAAAATTATTTTTCTGAACATTGCACTTATCCGATTTATATAAAATATTAACAAACTAATTTACGCAGATGAATTTGATTTTTATTATCACTTTAAATTGTTAATAGACTCAATTACTGTAGCTATTATGCTGCCGAAATTTCTTCAACATTGCTTACAAGCTTTTCCTTTTTGCTTGTAAAGAAAGTATAAATTGCCGGTACAACATAAAGCGTTAGAAAAGTTGAAAATATTAATCCTCCAATAACTGCAATACCCATTGAGACACGGCTACCGGCACCTGCTCCAAGTGCTAACGCAATTGGTAAAGCGCCAAGAATAGTTGATAAGCTCGTCATCAAAATTGGGCGAAAGCGTGCGGTAGCAGCATCTTGCACAGCATCAAAAATTGAAAGTCCCTGTGCTCTTCGTTGATTGGCAAATTCAACGATAAGAATTCCATTCTTGGTAACTAATCCAATCAACATAATTTGACCTATTTCGCTAAAAATGTTTAATGTTTGATTGAAGTACCAAAGGGAGAACAACGCACCTGCTAAAGCAAGAGGAACAGTAAACATTATTATAAATGGATCTCTAAAACTTTCGAACTGTGCTGCCAGAATTAAATACACTAAGACTAAAGCTAACATAAAAATGTAAGCCAGGCTTGAAGAACTTTCTGCAAAATCCTTTGAAGGTCCGGAAAGAGCAGTTGAAAATGTCTCATCCAATACTCTGGAAGCAATATTATCCATCGCTTTAATTCCATCGCCAATAGTTTTGCCGGGCGCCAGGTTTGCTGAAACAGTTGCCGAGATAAACCGGTTATACCTGAAAAGCTGCGGAGGATTTACCTTTTCCGATAAACTTACAACGTTATCTAACTGGATTAATTCACCACGATTATTTTTTACATAAAGTGATTTTAAATCTAAAGGTTCGCTGCGGTTTGCTCTATTCAATTGACCGATAACCTGGTATTGTTTTCCATTCATTATAAAATATCCAAACCGCTGCCCGCTTAAAGAAAGCTGAAGTGTTTGAGCAATATTGAGTGCAGAAATTCCAAGATCTTTTGCTTTATTGCGATTTATATCTACTACAATTTCTGGTTTATTAAATTTTAAATTAACATCTACGATTGCAAAAGTTGGATCTTTAGTAGCTGCCTCCAAAAATTTGGGAAGTGCGATTCTTAGTTTTTCAAAATCCGGTGCTTGAATTACATATTGAACTGGTAAGCCGCCCCGGCTTGCGCCAATTGATTGATCCTGAGCAATTACTGTTCTGGCACCAGTTAATTTTCTTACATCATTGGATAGCTCCGCAAAAATTTGCTGTTGAGATTTTTTCCTTTCATCTGGATCTTTCAATACCAAACGGACAAATCCTGAATTTGCAGTACCACCACCGGCTCCACCTGCAGTAACTGATATTACCGCATCTTTTTGCGAAACTGTATCCTGTACAAGTTTAGATAATTTGTTCATGTAATCATCCATATATTCATACGAAGATCCTTCCGGTGCCGTAGCAATTAGCTGCATCCCGCTTCGGTCTTCAATTGGAGCCAACTCTGATTGTAGTGATCCTCCAAAAATGAATATCATTACTATTGTAACAACCATAATTACAAAAGCAATCCATCTATGCTTCATAAATCTATTTAGGGAATTCTTATATATGTTTGTCATTCCGCTAAAGAATGGTTCAGTCTTTTCGTAGAACCAATTATGTTTAGTTCTATGTTTCAATAACTTAGTGCTTAACATAGGAGTTAGTGTTAAAGCAACAAATGCAGAGATTAAAACTGAGCCGGCAATTACAATTCCAAATTCTCTAAATAATCTTCCGGTTAATCCTGAAAGAAATATAATTGGAAGAAATACTGCTGCAAGCGTTACTGTAGTTGAAATGATAGCGAAGAAAATTTCTGATGATCCTTTTTTACCGGCTTCTAAAGGATGCATCCCTTTTTCAATTTTAGTATAGATGTTCTCAAGAACAACAATAGCATCATCAACTACAATTCCAATGGCAAGGACAATCCCCAGCAAGGTTAAAACATTTATGGTAAAGTTAGCCAGGTACATTATAAAGAAAACCCCGATAAGCGAAATTGGAATTGCAATAATTGGAATCAGTGTAGTTCGCCAATCCCTTAAAAATGCAAAGATGATAAGGATTACCAATCCAAACGCAATAAAAATAGTTTCTTCAACTTCACTAATAGATCTTCTAATAAATTTTGTAACATCGAAACCGATTCCCATCTCTAAGTCCGGAGGTACATCTTTTTTAAGCTGTTCAATTACTTTATAAAATTGATCTACAATTTCTATATGATTTGAACCAGGTTGTGGAATTACAACCACACCTACCATAGGAATGCCATCGCGTTTAAGAATTGTTCTTTCATTTTCCGGACCTAACACAGCTTCACCAACATCACTAAGTTTTACTACATTACCATTTTCCTCTTTAAGGATTAAATTATTAAAATCATCTGGACTTACTAACCTACCAAGCGTTCGTACAGTCAACTCAGTCGATGCACCTTCAATTCTTCCTGAAGGGAGTTCAATATTTTCCGTATTGAGGGCATTTTGCACATCGAGTGGTGTAAGATTATATGCCGATAGTTTTTTAGGATCGAGCCACAGACGCATTGAATATTTTTTTTCACCCCAAATTACAACCTGACTTACACCAGGAATTGTTTGAAGTCTTTCTTTGAAGACATCATTTGCAATTCTGGAAAGATCAAGCAGGTTTCTGGAATTACTTTTTACACTTAAAAATACAATCGGACTTGCATCTGCTTCTGCTTTAGTAACAACCGGTGGATCAACATCAGTCGGAAGATTTCGCATTGCTCTGGATACTTTATCTCTAACATCGTTTGCGGCGGCTTCAAGGTCAACTCCTAAATTAAATTCAACAGTTATATTGCTTCTGCCTTCTCTGCTTGTAGAAGTAAGTGAACGAATACCAGCAATTCCATTTATTGATTCTTCAAGTGGTTCGGTAATCTGAGATTCAATAACATCCGCATTTGCACCCGTGTATGATGTGCTAACTGTTATTACAGGTGGATCTACACTTGGATATTCTCGAACACCCAAAAAGGAATACCCGATTGCTCCAAACAACACAATTACGATTGACATTACGATTGCAAGTACCGGTCGTTGTATACTTAAAGATGATAAACTCATTATTTAATTCTCTTTTAAACTTTTTATGGTTTTTGTTTTATTTATAATTACAAAAATTGTATGATGTTCAACGAAAATTTTACAACAATAAATCCCTTCTCTATACAAGATAGAATAGAATAAAACTCAAATTTCATTTAACTGATGAAACTTTTACCTGAGCATTCGGGCGTATTTGCATGAGACCGGATGTTATTACTGAATCACCTTCGCTTAATCCGCTTACAACCTGGATAATTTTTTCCTTTCTAATTCCCACTTCCACTGGTTTGGGAATAGCTTTTCCATTTTTAACGATGTAGACTTTTTGTCCCTTTACGTCCGGAATTAAAGCTTCTGTAGGAATAGAAAGTGCATTATCAATAACTTTAAGATTAATTTCTACCTGGGCAAATGAGCCCGGGAATATTTCAGATTTTTCATTTTTTGTAATTGCTCTTATTTGAATTGTTCTTGTAGATGCATCTATCTTTGGTTCAATCGCATATATCTTGCCGGAATATTTTTTATTTATTCCCTGGATTCCAAATGTAATCCCGCTGCCCACTTTAATTTGAGTGAAATATTTTTCTGGTATTGAGAAATCAATTTTAAGAGGATTAATATTTTGCAATGTTGCAATTTTTTTATCAGGAGTAACATAGCTTCCATCACTCACAGCTTTCAAACCTATTACTCCATCAAATGGAGCATGAATTTCTGTTTTATCTATCTGAGCTTTAATTAGCTGCAGTTCAGCATCAAGAGAATTTAATTCATTCAAAGAAATATCATATTCTTCCTGACTGATTGCTTCCTTTTTCAGCATTACTTTTTGTCGATATTCCTTTTCTTCGGCAAGTTTTTTTTGAGAATTTGCTTTGAGAAGCTGGGCTTGCAATTCCGAATCGTTAATCTTAATTAACAAATCATCTTTTTTAACTTTTCTACCTTCACTAAAAAATATTTTTGTAATTTTTCCGGAAACTTCGCTGCGCAGTTCAACTTCTTCGTTAGCCAGAATTGATCCGGTTGTTAAAAGTTTATCATCAAGTTTGGATGCTTTAAGAATATAAACATTAACCGGAATTACCTGTTCACGCGATCTTGCGTTAATTAAAGAGTTTTCTTTTGTAGGTGAAGGTTTAAGTCTGGGAATAATAATTAGCCCCAATATAATAATTGAAATTACAGTAAAAAGTATTGTTTTAGTCTTTTTTTTCATCAGAAGTCCAACCTAATTGAATATTTGCATTTTTTTCAGTCAAAATTTAATGTGATTTTTTATCAATCTCTAATGCCAAATTAAACAAATCATTTTTACTTAACAATTTATTTATTATTTTGCAATCGAAATAAAAATAAAATGAAGGTTTCAGGCTATGACTTTATTTTTACTCCTGAAGAAAATAAAGCTTACTAATTAGACGCTGTTTATTAATCCTTTAGTTTTAATTTCATTTTGGTAAACAAAATTTCTGTATGTCTTTCTTAATTAAATTATTACAAACTTATATGGAAATATGATATGAAAACGATTTATGGATTATTTATAATTTCATTAATTCTTTTTGTTTCCTGCAACAAGGGAAACAAACAAAACGAAGATATCAAATCAACTCCCCAGGCTCAAACAAACATAGAACCTAATAAAAGATATCAAATAAAATCCGGGATAATTACCTATGAAATTGCTAACAATCTTATGAAGGGAAAGACAACCCAGGTTTTATATTTTGATGATTATGGAGAAAAGGAAAGTAGGGAGACAATTACTGAATTCAGTATGATGGGTCAAACTATTAAAACTCATAAAATAAGTTTAGCAAAAGACGGATATTTTTACGATCTGGATCTTGAAAAGAAAGTAGGAACAAAAATGAAAAAAATTATGCCACAAGGTTCCGAGTTTGACATTAGTAAATTTTCCGATGAAATGATGAAGGAATATAATATAACGAAAGAAGGGTCTGAAGAAATAGCCGGAAAAACTTGCGAGAAAATCTCGATGGAGAATAAAAAGATGAACATGAAGGGTACAGTGTTCAATTGGAAAGGAATAACATTAAAATCTGATATAGATATGGGGAAAATTAAAGTACAAACAATTGCTACTAAAATTGAAGAAGATGCATCTGTTCCTTCCCCCCGGTTTGAAATACCTTCTGATATAAAAATTGAAGATATGGATAATAAAATGAATCAAATGAAATAATATTTCTTACTTGAAAGAAAAACAAACTGATATAATTTTTAAATTGATCACGGAGTAAATAATGAAATCGTTTTTAACAATTTTAGTCATAGGAATCTTAATTTTAATTCCCTCGCGTCAGGTGTTTTCACAGGATCTTTTAGACAGAATTAAAGATAAAGTAGAAGATCGTGTTGATCAAAAAACAGATGAAGCTATTGATAAAGGGTTGGACAAAGTTGAAGAGGATGCAACTAAAACTGATGAAGAAAAAAAGGCAGATGAACAGAAGGAAGAAAAAGAGGTAACTAAAAAAGACAATAAGTTGGAGTCTGAAACAAAACCGGTTCAACAGGATGATTTAAAAAGTTTCTCTAAATACGATTTTATCCCAGGCGATAAAGTTGTTTTCTACGAAGACTTCAGCCAGGATGCAGTAGGTGATTTTCCGGCTTTGTGGAATACTAACAAATCAGGTGAAGTTATAACTACAAATCGTTTTCCGGGCAAATGGTTAAAAATGAAAGAGGATGGTTTGTTCTGGTTAGAAAAAGGAATTTCGCTTCCAAATAACTGCACAATAGAATTTGATGTAATTCCAGATGATAATGGTGAAGAACAGCAATCACTTAGTTTTGATATAACTATTTTAGCCACTAATGAAGGTGAACTTTATCCAACAATGTATGTTCCCGGCGCTGGCGGTGTTATTTTCAATTTAACTACACCACCTTCATACCATTCAATATCAGGATATTCAGAAGGGAGCTATGGAATGAGAGGGGATTATGAAAAAGAAATTGGACTCTTAAAAGCTAAAGAAATAAATCATGTTGCAATTTGGATCCAGAAAACGCGAGCGAGAATATATATTCATGGAGAAAAAGTATTCGATTTGCCAAAAGTTTTACCTGCCGGAATTCAATTAAATCAATTACGCTTTTGGACTACTGGAGGCTCCGAACCAATGTTTTCAAATATCAGAATTGCAGAGGCTGGTGCCGATATGCGAAGCAAACTTTTAACAGAAGGTAAATTAGTTACTCACGGAATTCTGTTTGATGTTAATTCTGATAAAATAAAACCGGAATCTTATGGTACATTAAAAGAGATTTCTAATGTTCTTAAAGAAAATGAAAGTGTGAAAGTAAATATTGTTGGGCATACTGATAGTGATGGAGATGATGCAAAAAATCTGGATCTATCAAAACGAAGAGCTGCTTCTGTAAAGAGTTTATTAAATTCCGACTTTGGTATAGATGCCTCCAGAATGGAAACTGACGGTAAAGGTGAAAAAGAACCAGTAGCCCCAAATACAACTCCAGAAGGTAAAGCAAATAATAGAAGAGTGGAGTTTATCAAATTATAATTTGCAATAGAATGACTGGTTTTTTATCTTAAGAATAGTAGTTTAAAATATTTGGGCGGGCGTAGCTCAGTTGGTAGAGTGTCAGCTTCCCAAGCTGAATGTCGCGAGTTCGAGCCTCGTCGCCCGCTCTAAAATATTTTATTCTCGTTTGGAATATTGCGGAATAATACCGATATTTCCCCACAAAATTTTTGTTCTTAATTGAAATTTTTAGGGGGCTTAGCTCAGTTGGTTTAGAGCACCTGCCTTACAAGCAGGGGGTCGTAGGTTCGACTCCTTCAGCCCCCACCAGAAGAATGCCCTGTAAATTTTAAATTTACAGGGCATTATTATTTTTAAATTTCTTGACTTTTATGGATTGGGAGTTAAAATTGCAAGGTTTTAAATTAACCAGTAATGTAATCAATCTATTTCTTGTTGAAAGGACTTAAATAAAATTTTGAAATACTGCATTGACTTTATATTTTTATCACAATTTCTCGGAAAGTATTGGTTAAGAAAATTTTGTACAATTTTTAATTTTTAGGTAACTAAAATTAAGTACTGATATACCTGGAGTATATTGGATTATTATTCAAATTTCAATTCTACACTAATACAATTAAAACTAAGAGTGCAGTATATCAGCTTGTTTATTGCTTTAAGGGGAGGATTATTAAACCTCAGTTAAAATAGAAAAGTTGGGTTCATTATAAAATAATAAAGACCACCTTTTTCAATTTTGCATCTCAATTAAGAGTATTGAGTTAAATAATATTTTGAAAAATAAGTTGAAGTATTTTAGTATAAAATTAAGTTGTTTCACTCTTAAAGATGTTGGAAACTCACCCATAAGATGTAGTTCCTTTTTCATCCTTTTGCCCTATTTACCTCCCTTATTTTTCTCACTATTTTAAAATAAATTAATCAAGATAATTATCATGTTAGAACCAATTGCGGTTGTTCTAATTGTTTTGTTTAAAACTGGATTACTCGCATCAAGTATATTGAGTTGTTTTGTTTTTCTTTATTAAGTAATTCCAATTATAGCAATCTTATCCGGATTAGTTACAGGACGACGAGCGGGTCTGGATGTATATTTAGCATCAATATATTTATTGCGGATCAATTTTTGAACACAAACAAACAATTAAAACTAATACAGTTTGGAATTGATAATGCAAATGAAAGCATTTGTTTTGTACATTCTGAAACAGGTATAATAATAAATGCCAACATCAATACTTATAAGTCACTTGGTTTTCAAAGAGAAGAAATCATTGGTCGTCAGTTTTGGTTTTTCGATATTAATTTTCTTCCTGACTATTGGCCTTTATTTGTTGAAAAGCTAAGAGCTGGTGAAAAAGTAAAATTTGAATCTTTACTTTGCAGAAAAGATGAAGTTTTAATTCCTGTAGAGATTAACGCATCATATTTTGAATTTGAAAGTGTTGGCTATATAGTAGCAATTATCAACGATATAACTGACAGAAAGAAAGTCGAAGAGACGTTGCGTGAAAACGAAGAAAAATATCGATTGATATTTGAGTATTCTCCCTTGGGACTTTTATCCTTTGATGAAAGAGGGATAATTGTTGCCTGCAATGATAAGATCGTTGAAATAATAGGATCTTCGCGTGAAGCATTAGTTGGACTAAACATGCTCAACCTTCCAGATAAAAAACTGGTTTCGTGCGTTCAAAAAGCTCTGAGCGGAAGTATAGGAGAGTATGAAGATATATATCATTCCATAACCGCAAAAAAAAGTTCCCCGGTAAGAGCCATTTTTACACCTATAGTAGTTGGAAGTGGACACATTAGCGGCGGCGTAGGAATTATAGAAGACATCACAGAACGCAAGCTGGCAGAGGAGGTTATATATAAAAGTAATAAAAAATTGGAAGCAATAATATCTGCCTCACCCGACGGGATAGGAATGCTTTCGTTAGATGGCAAGATTCAATTTATGAGCGATAAATTATTAAAAATGTACGGCTTTACTGTAGAAGAACGATATGATGTAATTGGAAGATCCGCATTTGATTTTATCGATCCCTCATATCAAAAATTATTGAATGATAATATGCGTAAGCTGTTGATGGGAGAAAGTGATCATAAAGTTAAAGACTATCTAGGAATAAGGAAGGATAACAGCCGGTTTTATTTCGAAATAAATTATAACATTCTGTATGATTCTGGAGAAAAGCCTGTTAGTATTCTTTTTATAGAGCGCGATGTAACAGATAGAAGAAAAACTGATGAGGAATTAATACAAGCAAAAAGAGCTACTGATTTGATACTTGAAACTTCTCTTATTCCAATAGCAGTATCCAATCCCAGTACTGGTGTGTTACTAAGAACCAATCAGGCAATGGCTGATTTCCACCGAACATCCTTGGACCATATTTATGAGCATAAAATAACAGATATTTTTGTCGATGTAAAAAAACAAATGCCACTTATATTTAAAGAAATCAGAGACAAAGGAAATCTAACCGGCTATGAATTGAAATTACGCAGGGTAGGTAACGGTGAAGAAACCTGGGCACTTCTTTCAATTCATCCTGTCGAATACCTTGGTGTTCAAGCTTTTATAGCATCTATTATTGATATAAGTGAAGTGAAAAGGATACAGGGTGAATTAGCTCTTGCAAAAGAAAATGCCGAAGCTGCAACAGTTGCAAAAAGTCAGTTTCTTGCAACTATGTCACATGAAATCAGAACACCGATGAATGCAATTATCGGACTTTTACACCTGGCTCTTAAAACTGATCTTAATAACAAACAGTTAGACTATTTATTAAAAATAGAAAAATCAGCGCATGCTCTTATGGGAATAATAAATGATATTCTTGATTTTTCAAAAATTGAAGCAGGAAGACTTAATATTGAACATACAGAATTAGATTTAGAAAATGTGCTAGACAATGTGTTCAATATCGTATCTCAAAAAGTTCAAGAAAAAGGGTTGGAATTCAGTATACATATTTCTAACGATGTACCACTTAACTTGATAGGTGATCCGCTGCGCATTGGACAAATCATAACAAACTACTGCAGTAATGCTATTAAGTTTACCGAAACGGGTGAAATAGTTGTATCTGCAAATATTCATGAAAAACTTGATAACAAAGTTAAAATTAGATTTGCTGTTAGAGACACAGGTATTGGTTTAACTGAAGAACAGCAGAAGAAAATATTTCAGAAATTTTCTCAGGCAGATAGTTCTACTACAAGAAAATTTGGAGGTACCGGACTCGGTCTTGCAATCTCAAAATTATTAACAGAACTTATGGGTGGGGAAGCCTGGTTTGAAAGTGCAGTCGGCAAAGGAAGCACATTTTTCTTTACTGCAGTGATGGAAGTTCAAAACGTGCAGAAGCGTGATGAATTCAAAACCTCAATTGACCTTAGTGGATTAAACGTTCTTGTAGTTGATGATAATGAAACATCCCGAATAATATTGAAAGAAGCTTTGGAATCATTCTCCTTTAAAGCAACTCTTGCAAAATCAGGCGCTGAGGCAATTGGTTTAGTTGAAAATAACATGAAACATCCTTTCGATCTTGTATTAATGGATTGGAAAATGCCTGATATGGATGGACTTGAAACCGTTATAAAAATTCTACAAGAAAATAGAATTAATACACCCACAGTAATTATGGTTACCACTTTTGAAAAAGATCAAATTGCTGATAAAGCAAAAGAGATTGGAATAAAAAGTTTTTTGATTAAACCGGTTTCTCATTCCTTACTCTTTGATACTATTATGGAGGTATTAGGAAAAGAAGTAAGACCAAAACGAAATCGTACACAAAAAGGAATCAAGCACAAAGATGCCCTTGAAAAAATTAAAGGTGCAAAAATTCTTTTGACTGAAGATAATGAAATTAATCAGCAGGTTGCATCAGAACTTTTTGAACAATCCGAATTCGTTGTAGAAATTGCCAGCGATGGAAAAGAATGCCTTGATAAAGTTTTACTTTCGGGCATTCCTTCCTGTTATGATATCATTTTAATGGACTTGCAGATGCCAATTATGGATGGATATACTGCTACAATAGAAATACGCAAACATTCGGAATACAATGATCTGCCTATTGTAGCAATGACAGCAGATGCTATGGTTGGCATTAAAGAAAAATGTATAAGTGTTGGAATGATGGATTTTATTACCAAGCCGATTGATCCGGATGAAGTTTTTGCCACGCTGATTAAATGG
The DNA here is from genome assembly GCA_026390815.1 of Ignavibacteriales bacterium. Classification (NCBI taxonomy): domain Bacteria; kingdom Pseudomonadati; phylum Ignavibacteriota; class Ignavibacteria; order Ignavibacteriales; species Ignavibacteriales bacterium. The sequence continues at coordinate 230,697 of JAPLFH010000007.1, forward strand.
ATTAAACCGCGTAAAAGAAAACAAGTGGGCATTCCAAAACCAAAAGTGGCTAATTCTGATGATCCGCTTCCGGTATTCAAGCATATTGATATTAACGATGGTCTAAGCCGTTTGGGAGGCAATAAAAAACTTTATATGAGCCTTTTGGAAAAATTCCATGACAGAAATATCAGTATGATAGAACAGATTAAAACGGCAATTTATAACAAGGATAAGGAGTTGGCAGTAAGACTTGTGCATACTTTAAAAGGTGTTGCCGGAAATCTTGGTGCTAAGGAAATAAATATTACGGCTGAAAAAGTTGAAGCTAAGCTGAAGAAAATGGAGAAGGAATCCGTAGAAGATGAATTTGCTGAATTTGAAATAAAATTTAATCTGGCACTTTCAGAAATTTCTTTTTGGAAAAATACCAGAATGGACACGGTAAAGGAAGATGATTCCAAAGAGTTTGATAAGCAAAAATTTAATGAACTGTTCGGTGAACTTAAAAATTTATTGGAAAATAATGATTTTGATTCGTGCAAGAAGATAGATGAAATTTTGGAATTGTCTGGAATTGGTATTTATGTAAGCGCACTAAAAGAAATCGAAAATGCTATTAAGATTTATGACTTTAACGAAGCAATTAAAAAACTAAAAGAGTTTTGTTTTAAATAATCAATTTGTTTTACAAAATATTAATTAGAGGTTAATTATGAGTATTTCATTTAAAGACAAAACAGTGCTTATTGTTGATGATGCACCGGAAAATATTACAATCTTAGGAAAATTATTATCTGAGTTTAATATCAAAGTTGCTACTGATGGTGAGAAGGCATTAGAAATCATTTCTACTAGTCCTAAAATTGATTTAATCCTTCTTGATGTTATTATGCCAGGCATTAATGGTTTTGATGTTGTAACTAAATTAAAAGAAAATCCTCTTACTGAACATATACCAGTTATCTTTGTAACCGGTGAAAAAGATGTTAATAGTTTTATTAAAGGATTTGAACTTGGAGCGGAAGATTATATCCAGAAACCGTACGATCCTAAAGTTGTACTTTTCACTGTAAAATCTAAATTAGGTTTGCTGGATACTTAAAGCAACAATAGCAATATTTTGATCCGAACAAAATTTAGATTTTTATATTTCATTCCGATATTTGATTTTATAATTGGATGGAGTTATTGATGAACAGGGATGCAATAATTACTTTTATTCTACTTAAACCCATCCTAATAGTTTAGTAAAACTTCAAGGGGATATAAATTCACCCGAAAGATGTAGTTCCTTTTTCATCCTTTAGAACGATTCATTTTATCTATAGTAATTGTATATTATTGTTGAAATGTGTAAATAACCGTTTGACAACGCTACCGGTTTATTTTTCACTACTGTGGTTGGTTATAATATTGCGTTGGCAATGGGATTAAAATTACATATCTACCTTAACAAAATATTACTTCAATTGTTTATTAGGCAGTTACAATTCATATTATAATTGAATTGTTCCGTTTTTCATAATGCTCTAAGTATTTAAGTCATAGATTGGTCGGATATAACTGAGCAATGTATTGTTCATTCCGATGCTGGTGTTATTTGTTCGAAATATTTTTTTAAGTTTTGTAAGGATTGAGCAATGAAAAATTCTGGATATACGGTAAATAGAACTGTACATGTTTTCATTTTAACGGCTGGCATTATCTCTTCGGTTCTTGGGTTTCTTAGTCTGCTCGGGTGGATTCTTAACATTCCTTTTCTTACCAGCTTAGGCGCTAATTTGATACCGATGGCGCCAAGCGCGGCGTTATTGTTTATAGTAATGGGAATCATTATCTATTTACAAAGTTTGATGCCACAAAACCGCAGAATGTACTACTTGAGCATGTTTATCGGACTGCTTGTTTCGATAATTGGGCTTCTCTTATTCATTTTATCATTGGCAGGAATATATCCACACTTCGAACATCTCGGTCTTTCCATCAATAAATATTTTGATGGTTTACCTGTAGGACACATCTCTCCGGCAACAGCGATAGGCTTTGTGGTTTGTGCTTTGTCGTTCTTACTGTCACTTACGCAATCTGATAAAAACACTAAGCGGGCATGGACAGCTTTGGTATTGGCTTTTCTCGTAATCATAATTTCTATGCTTTTTTTAATTGCATATCTTTTTGTTTCACCCTTATTGTACGGTAGCGGTGTCATTCCTCCATCACTGCTTACCTCTCTTGCTTTTTTTATTCTTTCGGTTGGTTTGTTAGTAAGTGCAGGACTTCAAATTTGGACTTACGACCCAGTAAAAGATGCTTCAATGGCACGAGTTCCATATGTTCTTTTATTAATTTTCATCCTCCTTGCAATAGGAATTGTTACCGGCGGATATTTTGCTTACCAAAACTATGAGAAGAACTTTCGCACCCAAGTAGAAAATCAGCTTAATATTGTTGCAGAGTTGAAAGTTGATCAATTAGATCAATGGCGAAAAGAACGATTAGGTGATGCAAATGTATTTTACAGGAATAGCGTATTCTCCAGTATTGTAAAACGCTACTTTAAAAATAAAAATGACTTAGATGTAAAAACAAAAATTCAGACGTGGATAAAACAAGTCCATTCAGCTTATGACTATAACAATTTATGTTTATATGACACTGCACGCATTGCACAAATCTACGTTCCCAATGAATTAATTAACACGAACCAGTACTTTTCAATCTACTTTTCCCAAGCTCTAAGTTCTGGCAAAATAGTATTTCAGGATTTTTACTTCGATAAGAAAGATAAGCGTATTTATCTTACTATTTTCATCCCCATCCTTGACGAATATAATTCAAATGTTGTTCTTGGAATACTTGCATTCAGAATTGATCCGACAAAGTATTTATATCCATTGATAGGGAGATGGCCAACACCCAGTAAAACGGCGGAAACTTTAATCTTCAGACGGGAAGGGAATGATGTACTATTTCTAAATGAACTTCGGTTTCAAAAAAATACTTCGCTTAATCTGCGTATTCCTCTAACCAAATCAAATGTGCTTGCTGTAAAAGCTGTTTTAAGACAAGAAGGAGTTATTGAAGGAGTAGATTACCGTGGAGTACCGGTTATAGGTTATGTTCGTGCAGTTCCAAACTCTCCATGGTTTATTGTTGCCCGCATAGATATGAAGGAAAGTTTTGCACAAGTAAGAGAGCAAATGTGGTTAATAGTATTTTTGGTCGTGGTTTTACTTATTGGTTCAAGCTCCGGAGTAGCATTAATATGGAGGCAGCAGCGTAACCGTTTCTATCAAAATCAATATAAGTCGGCAGAAGCCTTACGGCAATCTGAAGCCAAATATCGTTCTATTTTTGACAATGCTACCGAAGGCATTTTCCAAAGCACTCCGGAAGGAAAGTTCCTCTCAGCTAATCCCGCTATGGCACGCATTCTTGGCTTCTCCTCTCCCGAAGAGTTAATTAACGGGCGCACAGACATTGGCAATCAAAGCTATGTGCATCCAGAGCAAAGGGAGGAATTTAAACAGTTGATAGAACAGCAGAATAAAATATCCGGATTTGAATATGAGGTTCCACGTAAAGATGGTAGTGTTGTTTGGGTTTCCGAAACGACACAAGCCGTAAGGGATGCCACAGACCACATAATGTATTACGAAGGAATTTTTATCAACATTACCGAGCGCAAGCAAGCGGAGGAAGCTTTAAAAAATGAAAGATTATTATTACGCACACTGATTGATCATATTCCTGATTCTATTTATTCCAAAGATACGGCTTGCCGCAAGACAATTGTTAACCTAACAGACTTACGTTATTCGGGGGCAAAATCAGAAGCAGAAATTTTAGGGAAGACAGACTTTGATTTTTATCCAAAAGAATTAGCGGAAGGTTTCTTTGCTGACGACCAATCTGTAATGCAATCCGGTAAACCAGTCCTTAACAAAGAAGAATATGTGATAGATGAGAATGGTCATCAGCGGTGGCTGCTAACTTCAAAACTTCCCTTGAAAGATGAAAAAGGTAATATCACAGGTATTGTTGGAATTGGTCGCGACATTACAGATCGGAAGTATGCAGAAGAAGAAATTCAAAAACGAAATGAGCAGTTTAAAATAGTCTGGAATGGATCCCTTGATGGAATGAGAATAATGGACGAAAGTGGAAAAATAATTATGGTTAATGATGCTTTTTGTAATATGATTGGACTTGAAAGACAACAGCTTGAAGGTGCTCATCTATCTGTATTGTTTCATAAAAGTGTAAATGAAATTTTTGATCCTAATGAACAGAATTCTAAAATGGATGTTTACAAGCAGCGCTTTTATGACAAAAAAATTGAACCGAAGTTTGAAAGAGAACTTCATTTATGGGATGGCAGAAAAGTTTGGTTCGAAGTAACTAACGCCTATATGGAATTTGAAAGAGGCAAAACGGTAGTACTTAGTATTTTCAGAGATATAACAGTGCGAAAACAGACTGAGAAAGCGCTGCGTGAGAGTGAACGATTATTAAAGGAATCTCAACAGATTGGAGGTCTCGGTACGTATGTTCTCGAAATTGCTACCGGCATGTGGACAAGTTCAGCGGTCTTGGATGATATTTTTGGAATTGATAAAGAATATGTTCGTTCAGTAAAAGGGTGGGAAACACTAATCCATTCGGAGTGGCGTGACGAGTTAGCCCAATATTTTGAAGACAAAGTGATTGGGAATCGTTCTCGTTTCGACAAGGAATACAAAATAGTTCGATTTAGTGACAAACAAGAACGATGGGTTCATGGAATAGGTGAACTTGAAAAGGATGAAAATGGGCGATTGTTGAGAATGATAGGAACGATAATGGACATCACCGAGCGCAAGCAGATAGAATTAATTATTCAGCAGCAAAACAACCAACTACAAGAACTAAACGCATCCAAGGATAAATTCTTTTCAATCATTGCACATGATCTAAAAAGTCCTTTCAATGGCTTTTTAAATCTTACTAAAATAATGGCTACTGAAAGCCAGGATTTTACAATATCGGAATTTGCAGAGTTTAGCCTGGCATTAAATAACTCTGCTGTTAATCTGTATAAGCTGCTGGAAAATTTATTGGACTGGTCTATAATGCAGCAAGGAAAAATTTCCTTCAATTTGCAAAAGTTGAATCTAAAGGCAATTGTTTCTCAAAACATTTCAACTATTATGGATCGTGCTAAACAAAAAGGGATTTCTATCTTCAATCAAGTTGAAGATTCTATTAATGTTTCAGCCGATGAACAAATGATTAACACAGTTCTTAGAAATCTTATATCCAATGCAGTCAAATTCACAAGAAAAGATGGAACGATTACAGTAAATGCTAAATCAATCGAAAATGAAATGCTCGAAATATCAGTTAGCGATACCGGTGTTGGAATATCAGATAAAGATTTAAAGAGACTTTTTAAGATAGGTGAACAAGTAAGTTCTAAAGGTACAGAAGGTGAATCAAGTACCGGATTAGGATTACTGCTATCCAAAGAATTTGTAGAAAAACATAACGGCAAAATTTGGGTTGAAAGCAAAGAGAATGTAGGCAGTACATTTTATTTTACTCTTCAGGAGAAAAAATAATGAAATGGAAAACAAAGAGCATAAAGAAATAGTTAAAGCAAAGAAGTGCTATTGAACAAATATTCGGTCACTTGAAATCTCATAACAGATTAGAGAGAAATTTACTAAAAGGTGAAGACGGAGATTATATCAATGAAGTGCTTGCAGCATGCACATAGGTGTCAACTTAAGGTAAAATATTTAGTTTATGATGAAAATAGCCCCGACCCTGCTTACCGTAGGCAGGTTTTCAAATCGGGGAAAGAATATTCTCTAAGAATTTAGGGCTTTAGCCCGACATTAGGATTGTACTTGCCTACTGCAAGTAGGTTGGACTAAAGTCCAGGATTTTTTGAGGATTCTGATACTCCGGCATAAATGCCGGAGCTATTCAAGTACAAAATTTCCTTAGGTTAACGCCTATGTGCAGCAGGCAAGCCTATAGGGATGTATATTTTTTCATCCCAGAGGGATGATATAATTGTAGAAACAGAAAGAAAAAACAGTGCAAAATGCCGTAGGCATGATATAAAAAAAACATAATTTGACCGAAAAATAAAATAATTAACAGTTTATTAATCAGTAATTGATTTCCTTAGGTTAACGCCTATGTGCTTACTGCAGGCAAGTTTAAATTAAGGAAACTCTACGCAGTTTTCTTAGTGCCAATTTTGGATGGTTTAATAATTCTTTTGTAAAAAAATATTTTCTATTATACCAGAACTTAGATGTCTGGTCATTTGTCTCTGTTAAAAACAAATGACTTGTTCAGTGACGGCATTAGTGCAAAGTAAAAATCAACGGAAAAAACAAAATGAAAAGAAAGACTCTTATAGCATATGTTGTTACGCTTTTGTTAGGTTTAATTCTTACAAGCTGCACAAAAGACAAGGTTGCAGAACCTGCCGGAACCGATTCATGGACGTTCGTCATATTCGGAGACACACGCGGCGACTTTGATCCTGCAAAACATCCACCTTACAATGCCAGCACTGCTACAGGGGTTAGTCTTCTGCTTCCGCAGATCGCGACAAAAATAGCGTCGTTGAAACCGGAATTTGTACTGCACGTTGGTGACCTTGTCTGCGGCGATTTGTATGAGGATGTCATTTTGATAGGAGTGCCAAATGTTATCGCGATTCCCTATGCCGACCAGTTTCTCGCTTTTAAAGACGCGATGAGCCCAGTGTATAACGCGAATATCCCGCTTTATATGGTAAGAGGTAACCACGAGGTCAGCAACTCGTACGGCTTGATTAGAGGTACTGATCCCGCACTGGCGGCTGCCTACTACCAGGCATTCGGTCAATATATGCCACAAAACTACGATGGATCGTTCGCTAACCAAAAGGGCTTGACCTATTCATTCAATCATAAGCAAGTGACTGTTGTTGCGGTTGATCAATACGCCCAGTATGTGGCTCCTAATCCTTTACCTGTACCGGTCTGGAAACCCACTAACAAATGGGGAACAAATTTCTGGGGGTATCATACCATTGATCAGGACTGGGTGAGCAAACAGCTTCAAGCGTCAACAAATCCCTTCAAGATTGTTTTTGCACACGAACCCGTATATGAAGCTTGCAGCATTCCTTTCAGTACCGTCTATGCGACTTACCAATGGTCCAAGGAACTCTACTTTGGTCCCGAAAGCTTTGGCGGGATCGCCCGTCGTCAGTCATTTATCGATATGATGGGTGCAAACGGAGCACAGCTCTATGCAGTAGGTCATTTACACAATATGAGTATCGGTTATGTCCTCGACGGCGCCGGACATACGATCTATCAATTGACGGTTGGTAACGGCGGCGCATTCCCGATGCAATCCGTTGATATTACCGGCAATGAAGCCGCAATACATGATGTTCGGTATGAACTGACAAAAGTGGGATTCACCCTGGCGACGGTTAATCCAACCAACAACACAATGTTATTAGAGTATTATGTAATGGACATAAATGATTTCACTTGGTCGAAGGAGAGTTTCACTAATCAAATTACCGGCTCTTCTCCTTAATTTTATGATATATGATTTGGATAAAATAAATGGAATTTAGAAATAGTAGGCAGTACTTTTTATTTTACTATGCCAATAGTCAATTAAAATACAGGATGGATAAATAGCTTATGAAAAATATTGCTAAAACTAAGGACGAACTTTTACAAGAATTGAACGCGCTAAAACAAGAGTATGCTACTCTGAAAATCAAGTATGAGAAAGATATCTACGAACACCTGACTACCAAAGAGGTGGAGGTTACGTTGAAGAAAAGCGAAGAATGCTTCAGAATGATCTTTGAGAATGCACCCGTGATGATTGATGCTTTTAATAAAGATGGAAACTGCACAATGTGGAACAAAGAGTGTGAGAAAACCTTTGGATGGACTATTGAGGAAATCAATTCTTATGATGAACCACTGTCGCTCTTCTATCCTGACCCCAAAATAAAAGAGCAGGTTATTGCAACAATTATATCAAGCCCTGAAAAAATTTTCAGGGAATGGCATCCGCATACGAAAGACGGAACTGTTCTGTCATGTCTATGGGCAAATTTTAGACTACCCGATGAAACTGTAATGAATCTGGGATACAACATCACCGAGAGTAACCGGGCGGAAGAAGCGCTGCGGAAAAGTGAATTGCGATTTAAACAAATATCTGAAAACGCACAGGAATCGATTTGGGAAGTGGACAACAATGGTTTATACACTTATGTAAGTTCGAATATAAAAGAGTTGTTAGGTTATGAAGCTGAAGAAATAGTTGGTATTAAATATTTTTATGATTTTTTTGACCCGGAAAATAAAGAAGATTTAAAACAGGCTGCCCTTGGAGCGTTTGCCCGTAAAGAAAGTTTTAAAAATTTTATTAATTGTAACATTCATAAAAACGGCAAAAAAATTATTCTTTCTACCTCCTGTATTCCAATGCTTGATAATGAAAATAATCTTATTGGTTATCGCGGAGTAGATATAGATATCACCGAACGCAAGTTGGCAGAAGAAACGTTACTTAAAAGTAAACTGCAATATGACAACCTGGTTTCTAAAATTCCCGTAGGTATATACATTTTACATACAATGCTGGAAGGAACATTCGTATTAGATTACGTCAGCCCAAAGATGGCGGATATGTTTAATGTAAGTGTTGAGAGCCTCTTGGCAGATAGCCAAATCGTTATCCAATCGATTCACCCGGATGATAGGGATAACTTTGTCAAATTGAATCAGGAGGGAATTCGATTACGGCGCCCATTTGATTGGAAGGGTCGGGTTCTTACCGCTAAAGGGGTCAAGTGGCTGCACCTCGAGTCGTCACCCGAACCACAGGAAAACGGAGAAATCTTGTGGCATGGTCTTGCCGTGGATATCACCGAGCGCAAACTGGCTGAAGAGTTATTGAAATCAAGTGAAGAAAAATATCGTACTTTGTTTGAGAATATTCCTATTGGAATTGGTGTAGGGGATTTGACTGGCAAAATTATAACTTTTAATGATTCTATGCTTAAACCGGGTGGTTATTCCCGTGACGATATTATAAAAATGGGAAATTTGGAGAATCTTTATTATAATTTTTCAGACCGGGCTACAATTATTTCTCTTGTAAAAGAAAAAGAATTTGTTAATCAATACCCTGTAAAATTCAAACGCAAAGACGGCTCCGCCTATGATACTTTATTGTCACTTTCAAGAATCAATATTAACGGTCAGCCAAGAATTCAGGCACTTGTAGAAGATATCACCGAACGCAAACGCATCGAAGAGGCACTACATGAAAGTGAAGCAAATACGCGCGCCATACTGGAAGCTATGTCAACAGGAATTTTGATTATTGATCCAGAAACACACACTATTGTAGATTTAAATTCAGTAACCAGTAAAATGATTGGAGAACCTAAGGAAAAAATCGTCGGAAGAGTTTGCCATCAATTCATTTGTCCGGCAGAAAATGAAAAATGCCCAGTTACAGATCTTGAGCAAGTGGTTGACAACTCTGAGCGTGTATTGTTAAATAAAGAAGGTATAAGGATCCCAATTCTAAAGACGGTTTCACAAATAACCATGGGAGAACGAAAATTACTTATAGAGAATTTTACTGATATTACCGAACTCAAACGGGTGGAAAAAGAACTAAAAGAATCCGAAAATAAATTTCGCACTGTTATTGAAGAAGCAGTTGAAATTGTTTTTATTGTTAATAACCGTGGATATTTTACTTATGTCAACCCATCTGGATCAAAATCATCCGGTTATTCACTAGATGAACTAAAACAATTAAAGTATATAGACTTAATCGAACCCGAACATAAAAAAAGAGTTACACGAAATTATTTACGGCAGTATCTGGAAAGAAAATCAATATCAACTACAGAATATCCGTTCAGAACAAAATCGGGTGAGATCAAGTGGTTCAATCAAAATGTCCGTTTGATTATTGAAAACAACGAAGTAACAGGATTTTATGTAATTGCAAGAGACATAACAGAACTTCGAAAAGCTGAAATTGCTTTAAAAGATAGTGAAGTTAAATTGAATGTTATCCTTGAATCTATTGCTGACGGAATACTGGCTGTTGATAGTAAAGGTAAGATTATTAAAACCAACAAGAAGTTTGCTGAACTTTGGCAAATTCCTCAATCTATAATTGATTCCGGAGATGACAATACTTTATTGAATTTTATCCTTGAACAGTTAGTTGATGCAGAAGCGTTTATTTCTAAAGTCCAGAAACTCTACAATTCTACTGATGAAGATTTAGATTTAGTTCATTTTAAGGACGGGCGTATTTTTGAAAGATTTTCTACCCCTTATTTAATGCAGGATTCTTCAATCGGAAGAGTGTGGTCATTCCATGATATCACCAAGCGTAAGCAAGCAGAGGAGACTTTAAAAAATGAAAGATTATTATTACGCACACTGATTGACCATATTCCCGATTCAATTTATTCCAAAGATTTAGCTTGCCGCAAGACACTTGTTAACCTAACAGATTTACGTTATTCGGGGGCGAAATCAGAAGCAGAAATTTTAGGGAAGACGGACTTTGATCTTTATCCAAAAGAACTTGCTGAAAAATTCATTGCTGACGACCAATCTGTAATGCAATCTGGTAAACCAGTCCTTAACAAAGAAGAATATGTTATAGATGAGAACGGTCATCAGCGGTGGCTGCTCACTTCAAAACTACCATTGAAAGATGAAAAGGGAAATATAACAGGTATTGTTGGAATTGGTCGCGACATAACAGATCGGAAGAATGCAGAAGAAGAAATTCAAAAGCATAATGAACAGTTTAGATTGGTCTGGAATGGATCCCTTGATGGAATGAGAATAATGGACGAGAAGGGAAAGATAGTTATGGTTAATGAGGCTTTTTGTAATATGATTGGACTTGAAAGACAACAGCTTGAAGGAGAACATCTATCGGTATTGTTTCATAAAAGTATAAATGAAATTTCTGATCCTAATGAACAGAATTCTAAAATGGATGTTTACAAGCAGCGCTTTTATGACAAAAAAATTGAACCAAAGTTTGAAAGAGAACTTCACTTATGGGATGACAGAAAAGTTTGGTTCGAAGTAACTAACGCCTATATGGAAATTGAGGGAGGCAAGAATGTATTACTTAGTATTTTCAGAGATATATCAGTGCGCAAGCTATCAGAATTAATTATTCAGCAGCAAAATAACCAACTACAAGAACTAAACGCATCCAAGGATAAATTCTTTTCAATCATTGCACATGATTTAAAAAGTCCTTTCCAAGGTTTCTTAAATTTGACTAAGATAATGGCTACTGAAAGCCAGGATTTTACAATATCGGAATTTGCAGAATTTAGCCAGGCTTTAAATGAATCTGCTGTTAATCTGTATAAGTTGCTGGAAAATTTGTTGGACTGGGCTACAATACAGCAGGGAAAAAAGCCCTTCAATTTGCAAAGGCTGAATCTAAAGACAATGGTTACGCAAAACATCTCTACTAATATGGATCGTGCTAAACAAAAAGGGATTTCAATAATCAATCAAGTAGAAGATTCAATTAATGTTTCAGCAGATGAACAAATGATTAACACAGTTCTCAGAAATCTTATATCCAATGCAGTCAAATTCACAAGAAAAGATGGAACGATTACAGTAAATGCTAAGCCAATCGAAAATGAAATGATCGAAATATCAGTTATCGATACCGGTATTGGAATATCAGATAAAGATTTAAAGAGACTTTTTAAGATAGGTGAACAAGTAAGTTCTAAAGGTACAGAAGGTGAATCAAGTACCGGATTAGGATTACTACTATCCAAAGAATTTGTAGAAAAACATAACGGAAATATTTGGGTTGATAGCAAAGAGAATGTAGGCAGCACTTTTTATTTTACTTTGCCAAAAATCATTTGAAATAAAATACGGATAAATAGGTTATGAAAAATATTGATAAAACTAAAGACGAACTTTTACAAGAATTGAATGCGCTAAAACAAGAGAATGCAGTTCTAAAAGTCAGGTATGAAAAAGATATTAGTGAGCCCAAGCCGGAGGAGGATGCTTTGCGAAAGAGTGAGCAACAGATTCGGACATTCCTTGATTCGACTTCGGACATGGCATTTCTTAAAGATGAAAGCTTCCGTCATATTATTGTAAATAGTTCTTTGTGTAAATTCTACGGTAAAACAGAAAATGAAATTATCGGTAAAACCGATTTTGATCTGATGCCCGAAGAAGCCGCACTACAATGCAGAAAGACGGATGAACAAACTCTGCAATTGATTGCTCTAATTACTTCCGAAGAAGTTATTGGTGACAGATATTATGAGACGCTAAAATTTCCCGTCGAAATTTCAAAGGAAAAAAAGGGTGTTGGTGCATATATCAGTGACATTACTGAACGCAAGCGAAATGAAGAAACGCTTAAAATAAGGAATCAGAATTTAGCTTCTCTAAATAATATTGCTATCGAGCTCGCTTCTATTCAGGAAGGAAACGATTTGTACAGAATTATAGTTAATAACCTTAAAAACCTCACCGGCGCTTCACTCGCAACTTTTGGATTGTACGATTTTCATACACGGGAGATTCATGTAAAACATACCGCATTCGACAAAAATATTGATGAAGATCTTACAAAGGCACTTGGTGGGGAAAAACTGATGGAGAAAAGTTTTCCGGTCGATGATGAAGTCAGAAGAGTTCTTATACAAGACCCGGTAAAATTTCAATCAACATTAACGGATGTAACATTCGGCGTTGTCCCTTCAGCAATCGGGAAACTCATACAGAAGATTGAGGGTTTCGATAGATTTGTAGGCATTGCATACATTGTTGATGATGAATTATACGGCACTTCAGTGTTGAGTTTTAAAACTGATCAAACCAATCCTTCTCTTGAAATTTTGAATTTGTTTGCCAACATGGTAGCTGTTTCACTTAAACGTAAGCTGGCTGAGCAAGCCCGGAATGAAAGCGAAGAAAAATTTCGTTCATATATAGAGCATTCTCCTTTCGGTATATATGTTACGGATGATACCGGACATTATTGCGATTGCAATCGTGTTGCACTTGAGCTGGTTGGTTACACACGTGAAGAACTTTTAAATATGAGCATTACGGATATAACTCCTGTTGAAGAAAGCGAAATGCACGTCAAAAAATTGAAAGAGGAAGGATATATCTTTATCGAAACTTTCCTTATTCGGAAAAATAAATCTAAGGTCCCGGTTTTGTTAGAGGCGGTTAGATTGCCCAACAATATGTTAATGGCTTATTGTACCGATATTACTGAACGCAAGCGGGCTGAAGAATTATTACGTAAAAGCGAAGAAAAATACCGCAGCATCTTTGAGAACATTCAGGATGTGTACTTTGAGGTATCGATGGACGGAACGATCCTCGAGGTGAGTCCTTCCATCGAGATCATGTCAAGAGGAGGATATCATCGCAATGATTTCATCGGGAAGTCGATGCACGATTTTTATGCTATTACAAGCGGGGGGCAAACTCTCCTTTCGTTATTAAAAGAACAAGGCAGTGTTATTGATAATGAGATCGTTTTTAAGAACAATGATGGTTCACACATACCGTGTTCTATTTCTGTAAAGATAAATTTGGATTCTGAAGGACGACCCGAAAAAATTATTGGCAGTATGCATGACATTACAGAACGCAAACGGGCAGAAGAATCAATAATCGAAAGGGAAAATTTTCTAAACACATTGCTCGATGCAATTCCGATCCCTGTGTTTTACAAGGATAAAGCCGGACGATATTTAGGTTTTAATAAAGCTTATGAAACATTTTTTGGTACCTCTAGGAATGAAATAATTGGGAAAACCGTATTTGAAATATCTCCACCGGAACTTGCCGAAGTTTATAATGCAAAAGATATTGAATTGTTGGAAAATGGGGTTATTCAACGTTACGAGTTCCAAATAAAAACTAAACACGATCTAATTCGTGATGTTATCTTTAATAAAGCGGTCTTTACGGATAATAGTGGAAAAGTCAATGGACTTATCGGTACAATCCTCGATATCACCGAGCGCAAACAGGTCGAAGAGAAACTTCGAACGAGTGAAGCAAAGTTCAGGGCAGTGGCTGAATTATCTCCAATGGCAATCTATTCTTCAAGTGGCAGCGATCGAAAGGCAGTATATATAAATGATACTTTTTATAAAATATTCGGCTTTTCGATGGAGGATGTACCAACAGTTGGGCAATGGTGGATAAAAGCATTCCCTGATGAAAAATACCGACAAAAGGTAATTGATCAATGGGTATATAACATCGAACAAGCCAACAAAAACAACAGGGATGTTGAGGCATTGGAGTGCGTTTGTACCTGCAAGGATGGTTCAGAGAAAATTATCGTCTGGGTAGGCAAAACGATTGGCGAAGAATTCTGGGCGTTTGGATATGATATTACAGAGCGCAAACAGATGGAAAAATGGTTGATGGAAAGTGAAAAAGAATTTCGCACACTATCTGAGTCCATGCCACAGATCGTATGGATTACCACGGCAGACGGCTGGAATATTTATTTTAATAAGCAGTGGGTTGATTACACGGGAATGACACTTGAGGAAAGTTACGGTAATGGTTGGAACAAACCATTCCATCCTGAAGACCAGCAAAAAGCTTGGGATACATGGCAAAATGCGATAAAAAATAATGACATCTATTCAATTGAATCTCGCCTTCGCCGCGCAGATGGTGTATATAATTGGTTTCTGATCCGCGGTGTACCGTTGATGGATGAACATGGCAATATTCTCAAATGGTTTGGTACATGTACAGACATCAACGAAATAAAACATACAGAAGAAGAGATCAAAAAGAAAGCAACAGAGCTTGAACGCTTCAACCGTTTGGCTGCCGGAAGAGAAATAAAAATGATTGAATTAAAACAGAAGGTAAATGAACTTTCTGAACAACTTGGTCTTGCAAAGCCACACGCATTGGATTTCCTTACTGAAATAAAAAATGAAAATTCTAAAAACTTTAACAACAAATTACCTGGAGAAAAAATCTTATGAAAAAAAACGAAGAACTAACCGAGCCAAAAGTACTTACCAAAGTGCTAACCGGTATTCAGGGCTTGGACGAAGTTACTGGGGGAGGTTTACCAAAAGGAAGACCTACGCTTGTATGCGGCAACGCAGGCTGCGGAAAAACTCTTTTTGCAATGGAATTTCTCGTTCACGGAGCTGTACTCTACAATGAACCTGGTGTCTTTATGGCATTCGAGGAAACAGAAACAGAACTTACAACAAATGTTGCTTCACTTGGATTCGATTTAGACAAACTTGTTGCAGAAAAAAAGATTGTGCTCGATCATGTTCATATCGAACGGAGTGAAATAGAAGAGACCGGTGAATATGATTTAGAAGGATTGTTCATCCGGCTTAACCACGCAATTGACAGCATTGGTGCAAAGCGCGTTGTATTAGATACAATCGAATCATTATTTGCAGGTTTGCCCAACCCACTAATATTGCGCGCGGAACTCCGCCGGTTATTCCGCTGGTTAAAAGTGAAAGGTGTAACGGCTATAATAACCGGAGAGCGCGGTGATGGGGATCTTACACGGCATGGATTGGAAGAATATGTTTCTGATTGTGTAATTGTGTTAGACCATCGCGTTACAGAGCAAACATCCGTAAGACGGCTTCGGGTTGTAAAATATCGTGGTTCAGTGCATGGTACAAATGAGTATCCGTTCCTTATTGATGCGAGTGGATTTTCGGTTCTGCCTATTACCTCAATTGGTCTTGCGCACATCGTTTCTTCTGAACGAATTTCAACCGGAGTACCGCGTCTTGATACAATGCTTAGCATTGAAGGATACTACCGCGGAAGCAGTGTGCTTGTTTCCGGTACAGCCGGCACTGGTAAAAGCAGTCTTGCCTCCCACTTTTCTTTAGCTGCCTGTAAACGCGGGGAACGCGTTCTCTATTTTGCCCTGGAAGAATCTGCTGACCAGATAATGCGTAATATGCTTTCTATTGGGATTGATCTAAAGCCGTGGGTAGAAAAAGGATTACTAAAATTTCATGCAAAACGTGTTACCTTTTATGGTTTAGAAGCGTACCTTACAGTGATGCATAAAGAGGTAAATGATTTTAAACCGCAGGTTGTTATTCTGGATCCTATAAGCAGTTTTATTATTGGCACAAATGTAATTGAAGCAAAAGCCATGATAATGCGAATGATTGACTTCTTAAAATTCAATAATATAACAGCGTTTATGACCAGCCTTACCAGCGGCAGTACAGATTTAGAACATACAGAAATAAACATGTCATCTTTGATTGATACCTGGCTGCTATTGCGTGATATTGAAATTGGCGGCGAGCGTAACCGCGGAATGTACATTCTTAAATCGCGCGGTATGGCGCACTCAAATCAAATACGCGAATTCATATTGACCGACCATGGCGCTGAATTGCTTGATGTATATGTTGGGCAGGAGGGTGTGTTAACCGGAACTGCAAGGGTAGCACAGGAAGCTAAAGAAAAATCAAACCAATTATTACGCAACCAGGAAATAGAACTTAAACGACGCGAATTAGTACGCAAACGTAAAGCCTTGGAAGCCCAGATTGCCTTACTACAGGTTGAATTTGAAGCTGATGAAGCCGAAGCGCTTAAGGTTATTGGATTTGAAGAAGATAGAAATAATCTTTTAGCACAAGATGAAAATGAAATGGCTAAGAGCAGGAAAGCAGATGTTGATGTAAAAACAGAAAATTGAAAGAAGGTTGAAAGACGGTAGGTTATTAGGTTGTAGGTAATAAGCCTAATAGCCTACAGCCATTAGCCTAAACACCTAAATAAAAAATATTTAAAGGAACTTACTATGAAAACCAATGAAGTAAAATCGAAAACCAGCAAGCAGCAAAAAGAAATTTCAAAAACAGAAAACGATAAATGGATATTGCGTTTGTATGTAGCTGGTCAAACCCCCAAATCAATAACAGCATTTAAAAATCTAAAATCTATTTGTGAGGATCAATTGAAAGGTAAATACACAATTGAAGTGATTGACCTTATACAGAACCCACATCTAAGCCGAGATGACCAAATACTTGCAGTACCAACTTTAGTAAGGAAATTACCAGTTCCGGTTAGAAAGATAATTGGTGACTTATCAGACACAGACCGTGTATTAGTTGGATTAGATTTGATGCCAAGAAGTTAATTAAACAATAGGAGAGATTAATTATGAACAATGTTAAAAAAGAAATAAAAATTTCTACCGAACAATTTGAAGCGGCGATTGTAAAGGAGAAAAAAGAAAATTACTTGTTACGGTTATATGTAACCGGTACAACTCCTCAATCCGCCCGGGCAATTATCAACATACAAAAGATTTGTGAAGAATATCTGAAAGGACGATATAGCCTGGAAGTGATAGACCTCTACCAGAAACCCAACTTAACCAAAGGAGATCAGATAATTGCTGTGCCAACGCTTCTTAGAAAATTACCTCCTCCTATACGCCGGATAATCGGAGATTTGTCCAATCGAGAGCGGGTGCTTATCGGGCTCGATTTGCGGGAAGTAAAGAAAAAGTGAGTTATCAACTTTTGTTAAAGGAATTATTTTTATGGAAAAGATTTCTCTATTAAAAAAAGAAAGCCAATTACTTCTTGAAAACCAAGAATTGCGTTTGCGTTTAACGGAAGCGGAAGAAACACTGAATGCAATTAGAAATGGTGAAGTGGATGCAATTATTGTTAACGGACCAGATGGTGAAAAAATATTTTCACTTACGTCCGCAGAAACCCCTTACCGGATAATAGTTGAAGAAATGAATGAAGGAGCAGTTGTTCTATCAGCAGATGGAATAATACTGTATTGCAACCGCCGGTTTGCTGAAATTGTTTCTCTTTCATTAGAACAAATAGTCGGATCACATTTTACACGGTTTGTTTCCGAAAGTGATAAACAAAAATATGATAAATTGCTGCAGGCTGGTCTTAAAGGGAATAGTAGTGGAGAGATTGCCAATTTAAAATCTGATGGGAATCCTTTGTATCTTCATCTTTCATTTAGCTCTTTGCCTCCGGAACTATTAGGTGATGTTTGCATTATGACTGCAGATGTTTCTGATCTTAAGCAAATAGAAGAAAAATTGCGTCACTCATACGATACATTGGAACAACGAATTAACGAAAGAACTGCTGAGCTTAAAAAAACAATCGATGAATTAGCAAACTCGCGGTTTGCAGTTATGAATATGATGGAAGATGCTTTAGAAGCCAAGGATGCTCTTGAAATTGCAAATAAGAAGTTGAAAGAAGAGGTTATTGAGCGCAATAGTGTAGCCGATGAGCTGCGGATTAGAGAAGCATATTTATCAGCAATAATTGAAAACCAACCTGGCTTAACTTGGCTAAAAAATTCAGAAGGACGTTTTTTAGCTGTGAATAATGCGTTTGCTGTTTCCTGCGGTAAACAATCTGCAACGGATGTTGTAGGAAAGACAGACCTCGATATATGGTCCCGCGAATTGGCGGAGAAATACCGTACCGACGACGCTCTCGTAATACAAAATGCTAAGTCAATTTCGGTTGAAGAGTTAATACAAGTAAAAGGTGAAGCTAAATGGTTCGAAACTTTTAAAACTCCGGTCAAGGATTCAAATGGGATTATAATAGGTACAACAGGGTATTCTCGTGATATTACTGAGCGCAAGCATGCAGAGAACCAACTTCGCAAATTATCCCGCGCTGTAGATCAAAGTCCAACTTCTATTATTATTACTGATACAGAAGGAAACATAGAATATGTAAATCCTAAATTGATTGAAATTTCCGGCTATCAACTTTCAGAAGTACTTGGAAAAAATCCGAGGATATTTAGTTCGGGAGAAAAACTTAAAAGTGAGTACAAAATTCTTTGGGATAAACTTTCAGAAGGAAAGGAATGGCATGGCGAATTTCATAACAAAAAGAAAAACGGAGAGCTTTACTGGGAGTATGCATCAATCTCTCCAATTTTAAATATAAATGGAGACGTGACAAATTATCTTGCAGTTAAAGAAGATATAACTGAAAAAAAACAGCAGGATGAAATAATATTTCAAACCAATGAACAATTCAGGGCAGTATGGGAAAATTCATTTGAAGCAATGAGGCTTACAGATTCTAAAGGTAATATAGTAAGTGTAAATCAAGCATTTGCAAAATTATTTGAAAAACATTTAGATGAGTTAATTGGCGAGAATTTTAATGTTGTTTATTCTGATGATGATTTAGATTCTGTGGATCATTACATTGTGAATTTCTCTTCAAGAAAAATAAAATCGCAATTTGAAGCAGAACTAGATCTTTGGAATGGGAAAAAATTGTGGGCAGAATTATCAAATTCCTTTATCGTATTAAAAGATAAATCTACTTTACTATTAAGTATTTTCCGGGATATTAGTGAAAAGAAAAAAGCTGTGAATGAGATAATAAAAGCAAAAGAGAAAGCTGAAGAAATGAACCGGCTGAAATCCAGTTTCTTATCCAATATGAGCCACGAACTACGAACACCGCTGATTGGAATACTTGGTTTTGCAGAAATTCTTAAATTAGACTTACCTGATGAAGAAAATAAAGAGTATGCAAAAGTAATTTTTGAAAGCGGAACGAGGCTAAAGGAAACATTAAACCTGATACTCGACTTATCAAAACTTGAAGCTGAATCATTCAAGTTGAATTCTGAAGAGATTGAACTAACTTCCTACATCCCAACTCTGGTTAAAGTATTTGAGAAATTAGCTAAGACTAAAGGAATAGAATTAAACCTTATTACTGGGGAAGAATTACTGTATTCAAACCTGGATAAAGTTCTGTTAGATTCCATTATAAATAACATGTTAAACAATGCTTTAAAGTATACACGCAAAGGTAAAGTAACAGTTGAAATTAATAAAATAACAAACAAAGAAAAATTGAATGTGGAGATATTAGTTAAAGATACCGGAATAGGAATATCTGCGGGAAATTTGTCGGTAATTTTCGAGCCGTTTAGGCAGGTAAGCGAAGGATGGGGCAGGAATTATGAAGGTACAGGATTGGGTCTAACGATTGTAAAAAAATATGTGGAGGTTATGAATGGAACAATAACTGTAGAAAGTAAGGTTGGAGTTGGTTCAACATTTATAGTTCAGTTTCCACTTATTAAATTAATGTCTAAGAAAAGTGAAATAGTAAGTACTGGAACGAAAGAAGAAAATTATAAAATTGAAACAACTAAAATTAGTAAACCATCAATTTTATATGTCGAAGATGATATTGTAAGTCAGAAAGTAATTATTGCAATGGTTAGCAATTATTATGGAATTGAATGTATTGAAACCGGTGAAAAGGCGATTGAAATGGTCAGCAAGAAAAAATATGATATCATTCTTATGGATATAAATCTTCTTGGTAACTTAAATGGAATAGAGACGGCACAAAAAATAAAAAAAATAAAAGGATATTTGGACACGCCAATAGTTGCAGTAACAGCGTACGCTATGGTTGGAGATAAAGAAAAAATGTTAAGAGAAGGCTGCACACATTATATATCCAAACCATTTTCAAAGGTTGAGCTGCTACCATTGTTAACAGAGGCTCTTAGTCCTTTGAATATAAATGAAAAATGAAACGGAATAAATTTAAAACTAAAGCACATATTAAAATATTCCACTTTGACTCGGAAAAGATGAAAGAAATTCTGTAAATCCATACTACATTCATCCTGATGAAAGTAGTCTAAATATAATTCCGCAGTTAAACAGGAAACCAATGGTAAAAAATGAAAGATCAAAATTCTAAGGCGCTTGATTTATTTCTTCTAATGTTTAATCTGTCTCAGCTAATATTAAAGGAAAAGATTGTTGATGTTTTTGTGGAAGCCATAAAAGAAATATGGTCAGATATAATTGTCTCATATCAGCTATCAAAAACCGGGGACGAAAAAAATATAATTGAAATCTCTACTTCCAACAGTAATTATGGATTTATAAAGATTGATAATTTTGCTGATTTGGAAAATGAAGACCAAGGTCTACTTCAAAATGCAGTAGGAATGCTTGCAATTATTCTAAAGGAAAATGAACAGGATAAACTTTTGGCAGATGAGAAATTGCATTTACAAAAACTTGTTGATGAAAAAATAAATGCACTTAAGGAAAGCGAAGTAAAGTATCGCAATATCTTTGAGAATATACAGGATGTGTATTTCGAGACATTGATAGATGGTACGATCCTTGAATTAAGCCCTTCTATTGGGTTTATAACGAAAGGACAGTATAATAGGAATGAACTCATTGGAAAGTCAATGTATGACTTCTATCTTAATACTAATGAACGGCAAACTCTTCTATCAGCATTACGAGAGAGAGGAAGTGTTACAGATTTTGAAATAACGCTCAAGAACAAAGATGGCTCACAAATTTCATGTTCGATTTCGTCAAAGATCTGTTTCGATACCCAAGGGAATCCGGAAAAAATTATTGGAGGTATGCGCGATATTTCTA
This sequence comes from Ignavibacteriales bacterium, assembly GCA_026390815.1. Taxonomy (NCBI): domain Bacteria; kingdom Pseudomonadati; phylum Ignavibacteriota; class Ignavibacteria; order Ignavibacteriales; species Ignavibacteriales bacterium. Next base: position 252,264 of record JAPLFH010000007.1, read on the forward strand.
CTCGTAAACAATCTGAAAAAGTTACCACAGCCTTGTACGATATCTCAAAGGCAGTTTACACTTCAGACACTTTAGATTTGCTCTTTTCCCGAATTCATCATGCTCTTGTCCAAATCATACACGCAAAGAATTTATTTATAGCACTTATCGACGAGGCAGGCGAAAACTTAGTTTTTCCATACGAAGTTGACGAGAATACTGATGACTCCTCCACAGTCATTTCTCTTAACGATTCTCAATCGTTAACAGTTGCAGTGATCAAATCCAGGAAGCCTCTTTTGCTGGATGAAAAGGAATTAAACGAAAGGTATGCAAGTGGAAAAAGTCGTTTATGGAAAAGTAAACCAAAGTGCTGGATGGGGGTTCCATTGTTACTCGGTGAGCGCGTCATCGGTGCAATGGCGGTGCAGGATTATGATAAAGCTGGTGTATACACCAATGAGGATGTTTTACTTTTTACAGTGGCAGCAGAACAGGTGACGATTGCCATTCAACGTAAAATTTCAGAAGAAGCGTTGAAAGAAAGTGAAGAACACTTTAGATCTGTTGCTCAATCCGCTAATGATGGTATTATTACAGCCGATAACAAAGGAATAATATTAGGCTGGAACCCTGGAGCTGAAAAAATATTTGGTTATACGGAAAAAGAGATATCCGGAAAAGAATTGAGTAAAATAATTCCGCAAGATTACATTGAACAACACATCAAAGGAATGAGGCGTATTGAACAAGGTGGTGAAAATCATGTTATTGGTAAAACAGTAGAATTGCATGGAATTCATAAGAACGGAAAAGAGTTTCCATTGGAATTATCATTAGCAGAATGGGAAACTTCTAATGGGAAATTTTTTACCGGAATTATTCGGGATATTACCCAACGCAAACAGGCTGAAAACGAAATTCAAAAACATAACATACAACTATCGGAAATCAATGCCGCCAAAGACAAATTCTTTTCAATCATTGCTCACGATTTAAAAAGTCCTTTTCTTGGTTTTTTAAATCTAACTGAAATTATGGCAACTGAAAGCCAGGATTTTACTATATCCCAATTTGCAGAGTTTAGCCAGGCATTAAATGAATCTGCTGTTAATCTGTATAAGTTGCTCGAAAATTTATTGGACTGGGCAACAATACAAAGGGGAAAAATGGATTTCAATTTGCAAAAACATAATCTCAGTAAATTGGTTTCCCAAAGTATTTCTACTATTATGGATCGTGCAAAACAAAAAGGTATTTCCATAATCAATCTAGTTGAAGATTCTATAAAAGTTTCAGCAGATGAAAAAATGATTAACTCAGTTTTCAGAAATCTTCTATCCAACGCAGTCAAATTCACCAGAAAAGATGGAACGATTACGGTAAATGCTAAATCAATCGATAATGGAATGATAGAAATATCAGTAAGCGATACTGGTGTTGGAATTAGTAAGGACGTTGTTGTGAAGTTGTTTAAGGTTGGGGAAAAGATAGGCTCAAAAGGGACTGAAGGAGAATTGAGTACCGGACTGGGTTTATTACTCTGCAAAGAATTTATTGAAATGCACAATGGAAAAATTTGGGTTGAGAGCAAAGAGGAAATAGGATCAACTTTTTATTTTACTTTGCCAAAAATCATTTGAAATATAATATGGATAAATAGGTTATGAAAAATATTGATAAAACTAAAGACGAACTTTTACAAGAATTGGATGAACTAAAACAAGAGAACGCAGCTCTGAAAGTCAGGTATGAGAAAGATATCAACGCACACCTGTCTGCCGAACAAGTAGGAAAACAGGCTGAAGAAGAGCTTGTAAAATTTAAATTATGTATCCAAATGTCTTTCGAAGCAATCTTCATTACGGATATAAACGGTATTATAATTTTTGTTAATAAAGCATTTGAACAAACCTATGGTTATAATTCGTCCGAAGCGATTGGAAAAACACTTCGTATTCTAAAATCTGGTATGTACAATAACGATATATATAAACAATTTTGGGATAAATTATTATCAAAGGAAGTAGCCTCCGGTGAAATCATTAATAAAGCGAAAGATGGTCGTTTAATTACAGTTGAAGTATTCAATACATCAATTATTAATTCAAAAGGGGATATCGTTGGGTTCATAGGTATTCATCGTGATATTACGAAGCGTAAACAGGCGGAGGAAGCATTAAAAAATTCTCGCGAGGACTTAAATCGGATGCTAAATTCAATAGCTGAAGGTGCATATGGAGTGGACACCAGTGGCAATTGCACCTTTGTAAATCGGGCATTTTTAAAAATACTGGGTTACCAGAATGAACATGAAATTCTTGGCAAACACATTCACGAACTCATTCATCATTCTCATTACGATGGCAGTCCTTATCCATCAATTGAATGCAAAATGTATCGCGCTCATCAGACCAATCAACCAATCAATGTTTCTGATGAGGTGTTTTGGAGTAAGGATGGTGTTGCCATTCCGGTTGAATACTGGTCGCATCCAATTGTAAAGGACGGAGTAGTTATAGGTTCAATAGCTACATTTATCAACATTACTGAACGTAAACAGGCAGAAGAGGAAATTACAATGCTTGCTCACTCTTTAAAAAGCGTAAATGAATGTGTTAGCATAACTGATATGGAAGACAAAATTTTGTTCGTCAACGAATCATTTTTGAAAACTTATGGTTACAATGAAAATGAACTGGTTGGAAAAAATATAAATATAGTCCGTTCACTAAATAATTTACCAGAATTAGTTAAGGAAATTTTACCAGCTACAAAGCAAGGAGGATGGCAAGGTGAATTGTGGAATAAAAGAAAGGACGGAAGTGAATTCCTGATTAATCTTTCCACAACTTTAATTAAAGATAAAGATGGGAAATTCTTAGGATTAATTGGAGTTGCAACCGATATAACGGAGCACAGACAAGCAGAAGAAAAACTTATGAAACTTTCCAGCGCTATTGAACAAACAGTAGATACAGTTGTTATAGCTGATCGCGAGGGAATCATAGAATATGTTAATCCTGCCTTTGAAGATTTAACCGGATATACGTCAGAAGAAGCTTTAGGTAAAACACCAAGAATACTAAAGTCCGGTACAAAGGACCAGAAATACTATGAAGCATTGTGGAGAACAATTTTATCTGGCAAAGTATTCAGAGCAGAAATAGTAAATAAAAAGAAAAACGGTGATTTGTATTTCTTGGAAAAAACCATTTCTCCGATCTTCGATAAAAATAAAAACATTACACATTTTGTAGGTACAGGAGTAGATATAACTGAACGCAAACTTGCTGAAAAAGGATTGATTGAGGCAAAAGAAAAAGCCGAAGAAATGAACCGGTTAAAATCGAGCTTCTTATCTAATATGAGTCACGAGCTTCGTACACCAATAATTGGAATAATCGGTTTTGCAGAAATTCTGATAGATGAATTAACTGATGAGGAATATAAAGGACAGTTACAAATAATTCTTGAAAGTGGAAACAGGCTAAAAGAAACATTAAACCTGATACTGGATATATCAAAAATAGAAGCAGAATCTTTAACTATAAATTCTGAAGAGATTGAAATGACTTCTTACGTTCCAAATCTTGTAAAAGTATTCGAAAAATCTGCAGAAGCTACAGGGATTGAATTAAAAATAATTACGGAAGAAGAATTATTATTTTCTTACCTCGATAAAGATATGTTAACTTCAATTGTAAATAACCTGATTAACAATGCAATTAAGTACACTCCAAAAGGTAAAGTAACAGTTGATATTAAGAAAGTAACCTTCAACGAAAATTTGAATGTGGAAATACTAGTAAAAGATACCGGTATAGGAATATCTGACGAAAATCTGTCAATTATTTTTGAACCTTTCAGACAGGCAAGCGAAGGGTGGTCCAGAAAATTTGAAGGTACAGGATTGGGTCTTACGCTTGTAAAAAAATATGTTGAGATTATGAATGGTGCAATAACTGTGGAAAGTAAGGTAGGTGTAGGTTCAACATTTAAAGTTCTGTTCCCACTTATTAAAGTAGTATTAATGAAAAATGAAAAAGTAGATATTGAGGCGAAAAAAGAAAATGTTGTAATTGAAACAGAGAGAATTAGTAAACCATCAATTTTATATGTCGAAGATGATATTGTTACTCAAAGAGTAATTAGTAGTATGGTTAACAATTCTTATAGCATTGAATGTACTGAAAATGGTGAAAAGGCAATTGAAATGGTGAGCAAGAAAAATTATGATATCATACTTATGGATATAAATCTTCCTGGTAAATTAAGTGGCTTAATGACAACACAAACAATAAAAAAAATAAAAGGTTTTTTGGACACCCCAATAGTTGCAGTAACGTCGTACGCTATGGCTGGTGACAAAGAAATAATGTTAAGCGAAGGCTGCACTCATTATATATCTAAACCATTTTCAAAAGGTGAGCTGCTATCATTGTTAAGTGAAGCTATTAATACTTAGAATGTAAAAATAATATTCAAATATATTACAATAAAGATGAACAGTTTACTCCATTTATTAATCTGGTTTTTTCTTCAATAGTAATATCCATATTAAGAATTACTATTGTCCGAAACTATTTTATGATATAAAGTGAAGTGATAATCTAAATTGTTATGAAAGTATAAAAAGAATTTATAGGAATTATGATGTCTAAAACCAACAGATCTGTTGCGGAATATATTTACAAACTGGATATTCCTTTTTCCAGGAATAAATATAAAAGAGTTAAAAATGAATTTGAAAAACTCTTAGTCTCACCTATAAAAGCTATTTCTCTATTGGTAACAGTTGCAGGTATATTTGCTCTATTATTCGAAGTAAAATATTTTTCAAATTTATCGGGGCAGATTTACATTGTTCGTTTAGCTCAGACAATAATCTCATTTTCGATACTTGTCTTTTCCTTCCTGTATGAAAAAAAGAAACACCAGGTTTTTATTATTCACATACTATTATCTTTGGTAGTAATTGTTTCTGCTATAATGGTTATTCTAATTCCGTCTACGTTCCAATTCAATTCACAAATAGCCGGTTTAATAATTTTTACATCGTCATTATTTTTAAGCTGGGAAGTAAAAAATCAAATTATTGTGGCTATATATTACAATGCTTTTTCAGTTTCAGCAATATTTCTAAGTAATACAAAGACATTTATTACAGCCAATTTTATAGAATCAGTAATTTATGTTTTGTTCCTTGGTTTATTTTCTATAATTGCAAGCGCAGTTAATTTCAAGATGAGAATGGAACTTGCTGAAAAATCTTTTATAATTGAAGAATCCGAGAAGAAATTCCGTTCGTTGTTTGATAATTCGACAGAAGGAATTTTTCAAATGGATATAAATGGAAAATTTATTACAGCAAATCCTTCATTGATAAAAATATTTGATTTCGATTCCTTTGAAGATATAATTAAAAATAATATTGATATTGCATTTTTGACTAAACATTTTGAAGAAAGTGGCGAAGTAAAAAATTATAGATTCAACTTAAAGAAAAAAGATGGGAGAGAAGTAGTTGTTTCCTTAAATGCAAAAATGATTTATGATGAAGATAAAAAATTCCGTTTCTATGAAGGCAATATGCGCGATATTACAAAAGAAGTTTTACTTGAGCGTGAAAGATTGGCAGTTGTAGAAGCGCTAAGAATTGAAAAAGAAAAATCTGATTGTCTGGCAAATGAGGCAATTGAGGTGAGTAAGATAAAAAGTGATTTTTTGGCTTATATGAGTCATGAAATTCGTCTTCCAATTAATGGTGTTCTGGGCTATTTAGAAATAGTTGAACAGGAAGCTTATAATGATAAAAGCGATCTGATGATGTGTGTTAAAAAGGCAACCTCTTCAGCTAATTCACTTTTAAATTTTATGAATAATATTCTGGATATTTCTAAAATTGAAGCTTGTAGAATGGAATTGGAAGAAATTAATTTTAGTTTAAGAGAAGTTCTAACTGATGCTATATCCACAGTGGATTCACTTGTACTCGATAAGTCTTTAAAAATTAAAAGCAATATCGAAAATAATATTCCATTAATTCTAATAGGCGATCCGGATAGGTTACGGCAGATTTTTATTAATTTTTTAAGTAATGCCATCAAATTCACCCAAGAAGGAGAAATTTTAATAAATATATCCCTGCTAAAAATAACTGACCATGATGCTACTATCTTTGCTTCAGTTAAAGATACAGGCATCGGTATTTCAAAGGAACAACTTAATATGTTATTTGAAGCTTATTCTCAAGCTGATAAATCTTATAAACGAATTTATGGTGGTACCGGATTAGGTCTTCGTATCTGTAAAGAATTTATTCACATGATGGATGGTGAAATTAGTGTTGAAAGTGAAGAAGGCAAAGGAAGTGAATTTAGATTTACTGCAAAATTTAAAATTACAAATGAACTATTGGGATATTCATCAATGAAATGAAACTGCATCTTAAATGCAATCATTGATCGGTACAAGTGAGATGCGATGTGATACAAACTTGCCTTTGTCGCCTGCCTGCGGTAGGCACATAGGCGTCAACCTAAGGAAATTTTGTACTTGAATAGCTCCGGCATTTATGCCGGAGTATCGGAATCCTAAAAAAATCCTGGACTTTAGTCCAACCTACTTGCAGTAGGCAAGTACAATCCTAATGTTGGGCTAAAGCCCTAAATTCTTGGAGAATATTCTTTCCCCGACTTGAAAACCTGCCTACGGTAAGCAGGGTCGGGGCTATATTTTCATCATAAACTAAATATTTTACCTTAAGTTGACGCCTATGTGCTTGCAGCAGGCAAGCCTATCGGGATGTATATTTCTTCATCCCAGAGGGATGATATAATTGTAGAAACAGAAAGAAAAAATAGAGCAAAATGCCGTAGGCATGATATAATAAAAATCATAATTTGACCGAAAAATAAAATAATCAACAGTTTATTAATCAGTAATTGATACCCTTAAGTTGACGCCTATGTGCAGTAGGCAAGCCCGGTATAGATCCTTGTTAACGTTTTGTTGTTGTTTAATTATATAAAACATTTAGCACTGCATTTGGATCTTTATATAATAAATTTAATAAAACTAATGCAGGACCTTGTGGATATCTATCGCCTCTTTCCCAATGACGTAAGGTTCCTAAACTTATTCCAAATGATACTGCAAATTTTGGCTGACTCATCCCAATTCTTTCTCTCAACTTTTTCACATCAATATGTATTGGTTTAAATTCTCTGGCTGCTTTAGTATTTCCTTTGGAATATTCTATTGCTTCTTTCAATCCTTTGCTTATGCTTTTATATGCCACACTCATTTTTTACCTCTAATAATTTTTTATCAATTCTTTTACCAATTTTTCTAATTCATTTCGTTCTGCCTTACTTAGATTTATCTTTTCATTTTTAGTGAATATTGTCAACAAGAATAAGGGAATAGTTTCATTATAGAAAAAATAAATTACTCTGGAACCACCGCTTTTGCCTTTACCTTTTGATACCCATCTTAACTTTCTAATTCCTCCGGTTCCTTGTATTAATGCGCCGACTTTGGGATTGGAAGATAAATAATAAAACAATTCATCTCTCTCTTCTTCCAGCAATATTTTTTCTGCTCTCTTAATATATTCCGGTAATTCAACTATTGTAATTAGCATATTCAAATATAATCCATTGGCTTACCTTAATCAAGATGAAATTAACTTTGTCATTTAGCAGCACAACGGAGTAGTTTTTAAGCCATCCAACAGAACAATGCAATGATCGTCAAAGTTGTAATCTTTATGAAATGAAAAAGAAACTACAACCAGATTAGATTTATTCTTCCCCGTATTGGAATTTTTACATTCCCCTTTTTATTATCATTATGTTAACACATCACGGAATGATCCGTGAGGTTTAGGAAACACTCCTGTCCTTAAACCGAAGCACCTTAGAGTGATTTGACAGGTTTTCCTGATACTCCCTGCCTGTGGTTCATCTCTGTTCACTTCTCTTTGTACTTCTCTGGCGGGTAGCTCAGCCAGTCTTTTCGCTTGACCCCCACAGTCTTACCTTTCTTTCGATTCGCTTAATAGTTGCCCACAGTCCACCATCACGAAAACAAAATGCTTTGATAGGTTTCACGTTTGTTGGCAAATTAATCCTTCAAGCACCGAATACTATGGCCATAAACCTTTGTCTGATTGTTGGTGACCACGATATTACTAGTACTACCGTCCAAGAGTGAGTAGAATACCTTATCAGCAGAATACTCCGTGGAGCTCCAAAAACGAGTATAGTTTAGTAAAGTCATAAATAGACCAACGTTATTGCAATATCCCGCAAGCAATGCAGAAAATCCGCTTGTGTTTGTACCTGCTCCACTTTCTTCAGTACCTTGTCCAACTTCTTTTAATGAATTGCCATTACTACCCACTGCTAGTTGTAACGTTGTGTATTCTCCGACCGTTGGTATGTGCCAGCCTGTTGGGCAGATCCCTTGTACATTTCCACTAAATGCCGGGCTGGGTGATGTTGTATTGGTTGCCCCATTCAAATATTGCACCGCTTCCGCCCATTGGTATAAACCACCATAAGTAGCACAATTAGATTCGAGATTATTATAACAATATTTTTCTATTATGCTGTTATCCTTTTGGTAATTTGCATCACTTCCAACTCTACTGTCAATTCTTGTCCCTATATTTAGATTTTCTTTTAACCAGCATTGGTTGCCTATCTGTACAGTATTGTATGTTTCACCAGAATATGTTAAAGTTGGATCTACGCAAGGTCCCCCGTCAATTACTAAATCGTTTGCAATTATCCTTATTTTGAATTGATCATTATAACCACCAGAGTATGTCCAGATTATTGACTTGGTTAAACCGTCCTGGGCGTTAACTAAAGTTCCAATATCGCCGCTTGCCGTAACGTAATTATAATTCCATGTTGTTCCATTATCACTTGAAACTTCCATACTTATGGTAACTGTGTTTTCTTCTGCATCTGCTACATTGTATGTAACCGTTACTGTACCACCGGAAATAGTGAATGCTACATTTGTAACTACCGGATTTGTATTTGCTGCCCATAATTGTGAGGTCAATAAAAAAATTATGGCTAAATAGTATAGTTTATTTTTTAGTATCATTTTTTTCTCCATTTATCCGCTACAGCGCATTGACTATTTTAATAACAACATTTTCTTTATTGCAACAAAATTACCGGATTGTAATTTGTAATAATAAATCCCATTGCTTAACTCACTGGCATTAAAATTAACTTTATAATTTCCAGCTTCCCGGTTTTCATTTACAAGAGTTGTTATCAATTTTCCTAACACGTCATATATTCTTAGTGTTACATTTGAAGCAGTAAGTATTGAGTATGATATGACTGTGCTTGGATTAAATGGATTTGGGTAATTTTGTTCCAAAGTATATTCCTTCACCCAACTAGTATAACGTTTCATATAAACATTGACATTAATATTCTAAATTTATATCAAACTTTTTCCAACGGAAGACAACCGGAACATCATTTATCTCTTTAATCCAAAGAATGATTCTTCGTTTTAACTCAGCCTTATCATAGA